>JBMFPL010000007.1:0-21183 GCA_049969115.1 Bryobacteraceae bacterium
CGCTTGCTCGCGCGCCTCCGTCTCCTGCACGCCCCGCGACCGCGACCGTTCCCACAGGATCCGCGCGTAGCGCTCCAGACGCGTGCATTGTGCGGGCACGATGCAGCGTGCGCCCGGCAGCCTGCATACGATCAAAACTGGCTCGAGCAAATTCTCCGCCGCAAGCTGCGCGGCCGCTGCCGCCACGCGCGCGTCATCGCCTTCGGGGAACACGATCACCGGGCGGACCCGGAGTTCACGCAATCGCTCTCGCTGGCGCGCTAAGAACGCGGCGGCGGACCGAGGCAGCGGCATGAAATCACCTATTGTAACCGCGCATCCTACACCGCAGCCCGGCGGGTGACAGACGATCCCGCTGCGCTATCCTCAGGTTGATGCGCCTGCTTGTCATCGGCGGCTCGGCTGCGGGCATGAGCGCGGCCGCTCGCGCGCGCCGCGCCGACCCCTCGCTGGAGGTCGTCGTGCTCGAGCGTGGTCCGTATGTCTCCTGGGCCGCGTGCGGATTGCCGTTCTATGTCAGCGGGCGCGTTGCCCGGCTCGAGGACCTCATCCTCCACACCCCGGATTACTTCCAGCGTGAACGCGGCATCCAGGTGCGCACCGGCGCGGAAGTCGTGGCCATCGCTCCCGCGCGCAGGCAAATCAGCCTCCGCGGCGGCGAGCGGCTCGCCTACGACAAGCTGGTTATCGCCTGTGGCGCGCGCCCTGAACGCGGGATTGCTGGTTCGGACCTGCCTCACGTCTTCACCTTGCACACGCTGCAAGACGCCAGGCGATTGCGCGAGTTCATGGAACAGCAGCGCCCGCGACAGGCGGCCGTCATCGGCGGAGGCTATATCGGTCTCGAGATCGCTGACGCGCTGGCCGAACGAGGCCTGCGCGTCACCGTCTTCGAGGCCACTGGCGATCTCCTTGGCCGCCAGGATCGCGAGCTGACTCGCCTCCTCGCGCAACACCTCGCGCGACTCGGCATCGAGCTCCGATTGGATGCCCCCGTGGGCGCGATCCAGCCCGGCGCCGTCGAAGGGGTCCCAGCGGATCTGGTTGTACTGGCGGCGGGCGTGCGTCCCAACGTCGAGCTCGCCGCCGAGGCCGGCGTCGAACTGGGGCGTTCCGGGGCCATCCGCGTCAATGACCGCATGGAAACCAATCTCATGGGAGTCTATGCCGCGGGCGACTGCGCCGAGACCACCCATATCCTCACCGGCGCCCCCGCTTGGATTCCCCTGGGATCCACCGCCAACAAGATGGGAAGGATCGCTGGCGCGAACGTCGCGGGCAGGCGCGAACGCTTCCCCGGCGTCGCCGGCACAATGATAGTAGCGCTCCGCGACCTCGTCGTTGGCGTGACCGGACTCTCGGCGACTCAGGCGCGCCAGGCCGGGTATTCGCCGGTTTTTGCAGCGATCGAGGCGCCGGATCGTTCCCCTTACCTCGGCAGCCGTCCTGCTTGGGTGCAACTAGTGGCCGATCGCAATACAGCTCGCCTGCTCGGCGGCAGCGTCGTGGGCGCGCGCGGCGTGGCCGGCCGTGTCAACGTCATCGCGGCCGCGTTGGCCGCTGCCATGACGGTCGAATCATTCAGCCAGTTAGACCTCGCTTACACGCCGCCAGTGGCCCCCGTTTGGGACCCGCTACTGGTGGCGGCTAACCAGTTGCGCCGTGATTTCTTCTGAGGCTTGCATGTACGGAGTGCGCCAGCCTGCTACACTGGAGGCGATGAGTATTTGGAAGCCGCGTAGGATGCTGGGAACCGGTGATCAGGCTCCGAAATTCGAGCTCGAGGATCTGACCGGGAAGCGATTCCGGCTCGACGAGGAATTGTCGCGCGGGCCGTTGTTGCTGGCTTTCTTCAAGGTGGATTGCCCCGTCTGCCAGTTCACGTTCCCCTTCCTGGAGCGCATCCACCGCAACGCGGCAAGCGCCATCCGCATTTACGGCGTATCGCAGGAAGGACCGCGCCCCACCGAACAGTTCAATCGCGAGTACGGCGTCAGCTTCCCAACCTTGCTCGACGAGAGCCGCCGCGGCTACCCCGTCAGCAACGCCTTCGGCATCTCAGTCGTGCCGACCGCATTCTTGATCGAACCCGACGGGACTATTTCTTGGGTCATGGAAAGCTTCCGCAAGAAGGAGCTGGAGGAACTGGGCCAGCGGGTGGGCACGCGAACGTTCCAGCCCGGAGAACGCGTGCCCGACTATCGCCCGGGTTGAGGCTCCAAGAACTAGGCTCCCGGCGGGAGCCAAGAAAAACAGAGGGCAAATGCCAGAGCTGAAGGAAATCCTCGAACCGGCAGCGGCGATTGCCCGGGGGATGCGCGTCACCCTCAAGGAGATGTTCTCTCCCACGGTGACCGAAATTTACCCCGACGAGCCGCCGCGCCTCCAGGAACGTTACCGCGGCCGCCACGTGCTCGAGCGGGACGACAACGGCCTGGAAAAATGCGTCGCTTGTTTCCTGTGTGCGGCGGCCTGCCCCGCCGATTGCATTTACATCGAGGCGGCCGAGAACACGGCCGAAGTTCGCATCAGCGGCGCGGAGCGCTACGCCAAGGTTTATAACATTGATTACAGCCGTTGCATCTTCTGCGGCTACTGCGTGGAGGCCTGCCCGACCGACGCGATCACCCACGGCCACGAGTTCGAGCTGGCCAGCTACAGCACCTCCAGCCTGATTTATCGCAAGGAGCAGTTGCTGCGGCCCTGGCCACCCGGCACGGGCAAGCAGGAGTCCGTAGCTATGGCCGCCCCGGCCGGCGCCGTTGCCACGGGGCAGGCGGAGCTGGTAAGATGAAAAGGCCCCGTTGAGAAGGGGACCAGGATAGCACCAATTCAGGGTCAATTCATTTCAACGCGGCGAAAAGGGGCGCGCAAGCGCCCCTTTTCTTGTGCCTCCGACCACGCTGTTTTCAGGCCGTCGCCGCCCAACTCCGGCCCAGACGCGCGCGCAGCAGCCTGACCATGTCCGCGGTCCGAAACGGCTTGCGCAGCACCGGGAAATCGTATTCCTCGCAGACCGCCTCTTCCTCGGGCCCAAGGTCGGCTCCCGTCATGATGATGATCGGCGCCTGCGTACCGCGGCGGCGCAGCTCCAAAGCCAGTTGCAAACCGCTGCCATCGGGGAGCAGGTAATCGAGCAAGGCAGCGTCGGGAACCCCTCTCCCCAAGTGCTCGTACGCCTGGCGCGCCGACTCCGCGGCCAGTGGCCGCCAGCCCGCCTGTCCCATGCTCGCCTCCAGGTAGCGCAGCAACTCCCGGTTGTCGTCTACCAGCAGGACTACCGGTTGGTCGTCCCGCGCAGCCGACGGAACGGAACTCGTGCGGAAGCTCAGGCCCGCGCCGTCTTCCCGCACCAGCACATGGACCTTCTCCCCGGGCGCCACGCCGCCCCCCGCAACCAGCGCCGCCAGAGGCTGCGTGAGATGTCGGTGAATGGTGCGCCTGAGTTCGCGCGCCCCGTATTCCGGGCTCGTGCCCAGCCGCAGCAGGAATTCGCGCGCCGGTGGCGATACCTCGAGGGCAAAACGATTCTCCGCCAGGCGCGTGTTCACCAGGCGTTGCAATTCGGCGATCTGCTGGTCGAGAATCGCCGCCAGGGAATCCGCGTCCAGCGGCCGGTAGGTAATCACCGCGTCAATCCGGTTGACGAACTCGGGCGAGAAACGCCGGCGCACGGCGTTCAACCCGATGGCCTCCAGCTTGCCGGCCAGGTCTTCGCGTGGGGCCGCCGCCCGGAACCCGAAGTCGGGACGGAGCTCTTTCATCATCTCCCGCGCGCCGAGATTGCTGGTGAGAAAGATCAGGCTGTTTTCGAAATTCACCGTGCTGTTGTCGCCTAGCCGCAGTGTGGCGCGATCCAGCACCCCCAGCAACAGCCGGGTCAGCGAGGGCGCCGCTTTCTCGATCTCGTCGAAAAGTACCAGCGAAAGGCCGCACCGCTCGCTGGTCACCGCGTTGAGCTTCTGCTGGGTCAACATGGGAACGGTCTCCCGGTGACCCAGATAACCAGGCGGCGCGCCGATCAGTTTGGCCACTTCGTGGTCCATCTGGTATTCGCCGCAGTCGATCTTCAGCAGGCACTTCTCCGAGCCGTGCAGCACCTCGGCCAGCGCTTCCACGGTCCGCGTCTTGCCCGTCCCGGTCGGCCCCAGTAAAAGGAAGACTCCCGCTGGCCTGCCCTCCGGCGCAAGCCCTGCCCGGAACATCTGGATGTAAGGAATGATCTGTTCGATCGCCGCGGGTTGACCGACGATCCGCCGGCCCAGTTCCGTGGCCAGCTCCGCGTTGGATTCCACGACGGGTTTCCTCGGCTTGTTCACGCTCCCCGCGCTTTTGAGAACCACGGGTTTTTCCTCTCTCGCTCGCATTATAGCGGCCGCGGTTTCCAGCTCCTCTCTGAGACGGGTGGGAAGGCAGGCTTTTCGCGCGTGCCCCTTGATTCAATTATCCGAGAAAAATGAGTGGATTGCATCCGCAATGCGCTCGCTGGCATGGCCATCCCCGTACGGGTTGTGAACACGCGCCATGCGTTCGCGCTCCGCGGGATCATCCAGCAGCCGCACCGCCTCCGCAACGATGCGTGCGGTCTCGGTGCCCACCAGCTTCACCGTCCCCGCCTCCACTGCTTCAGGTCGTTCCGTCTTCTCGCGCAGTACGAGAATGGGCTTGCCCAGCGACGGCCCCTCCTCCTGAATCCCCCCCGAGTCCGTCAGCACCAGCCAGGCCCGCCTCATCAGGTCCACGAAGGGCACATAGGGCAGGGGATCCAAAAGCGCGATGTTGCGGATGCCGCCCAACAGTTGCCGCACCGGCGCCTGCACGTTGGGATTGGGGTGAACCGGGTAGACGATCTGCACGTCGTCACGCCGCGCCAACTCCGCCAGCGCCCCACAAATGCGACGGAATCCAGCTCCGAAACTCTCGCGCCGGTGCGCCGTCACCAGCACCAGCTTGCGCCCGGCCTCCAGTTCCGGCCATTCGCCACCGCAAAGTTTGCCCTCCTCCAGCCGGTCGCGCACCCACAGCACAGCGTCAATGCCCGGGTTTCCCGTGACCACCACCCGGTTGTTTTGCACGCCTTCCCTCAGCAGGTTCTGCGCAGCCCGCTCGGTGGGCGCAAAATGCAGGCTGGCCAGCCGGCTCGTCAGCACCCGGTTCATTTCTTCGGGAAATGGCTGCGCAGGATCCCAGGTACGCAACCCCGCCTCCACATGGGCGGCCGGAATGCCCTGGTAGAAAGCGGCCAACGCCCCGCAGAAAGTCGTGGTGGTATCGCCTTGGACCAGAACCATATCCGGCCGCGATTCCCGCAGCACGGCCTCCAGCCCTGCGACCACCCGTGCAGTGGTTTCGGCCAGCGTCTGTCCCGGCCGCATCAGATCCAAGTCCCAGTCCGGGGCCACGCCGAAAACCTCCAGCACCTGATCAAGCAGCTCCCGGTGCTGCGCTGTTGCGCACAGTTGAACTTGGAACTCCGCCCGGCGCTGCAACTCGAGAAATACCGGGCACAGCTTGATCGCCTCCGGCCGTGTGCCGACGATAAGAAGGATCCGCCTGGGCAGGCTCAACTGACTCCGGCGTGGGCGGCCGCGCCCGCCGCCTGCGCTGCACGCGGACGCGGGGCGCGCGGGTTACTTGTGGCGGTAAACGATGCGGCCCTTGGTCAAGTCGTACGGGGACAGCTCCAAGGTCACCCGGTCACCCGCCAGCACGCGGATCCGGTTCCTCCGCAGCTTGCCGGCAAGGTGCGCCAGAACCTTGCGGTCCTCGTCAATCTGCACGCTGAAAAGGCCGCTGGGGTACTTTTCGACGACTACTCCTTGTACTTCGATGCAGTCCTCTTTGCTCATCTGCCTCCTGAAACTGGGTTTGGTCTAGGCGGGTTCTGTCCACCAGCCCCGCCCGAAATTCAGCATAGAGGATGCGAGGCCGAAAATCAATCCCGTAGCCGGCCCTGCAAGGATGAGGCCGGATCAACCTTACTCGGGGATTCACCTGATGCCAGACCTTCCCACGACAGCCGATAAATCCTACTAGCGGGCCCCAATGATTTCGCTCAAAAGAACGCTGGACGAAATCGAGCAGCACGAGCGCCTCTTCCGTGCTTCGCTCGAGGCCTACCTCGCTGGGATCGCCGCGCTGGCCCGCCACACCCCGCCCATGCTGGGCGACGAAGTGGCCCCGTTTCGCACTGGCTTGGCCGAGCTGCGCAAGCGCCTGAGCGGGGAACCGGCCCTCGAGACAATCCGCCAGAGCCAGGACAAGCTGGAACAACAACTGCGCGATTACAAGGAGCGCTTGCAGGGCGTCTACCTCAAGCAGCAGCGCGAAGTGCAGGAGATCCTCTCCTCGCTGGCTGCAGCTGCTTCCATGCTCGAACAGCAGAACGCGACCTACACGGACAACTTCCGGAGTTTCGCCCGCCAGTTGGAAGCGATCTCGCGCCTCGAGAATCTGGCCGAAATCCGGCGCCGCCTCACCATTCAAATCGCTCAGATGAAAACCGCGATGGAGCAGGCGTCGCGCGAGCACGAAGCATCGCTTCAGCAGCTCCGTCGCGAGTTGCAGGCCTTCCAGAGCCGGCTGGAACAAGCCGAACAACTGGCCGCCACCGATAGCCTCACCGGCCTGGCCAACCGCCGCGACTGCGAGCGCAGGATCAAAGAGCGCATCCAAGCCGGGCAGGAGTTCTCCATCATCTTGCTTGACCTGGATCAGTTCAAAGCTTTCAACGACCGTTACGGCCACCACGTCGGCGACCAGGTCCTGGTCCTGTTCGCTCAGCGCTTGCGGGAGCAGTTCCGCCACACCGACGTCGTGGCCCGTTGGGGAGGCGACGAATTCATGGTCGTCATGGACGGCTCGCTGGAGCAAGCCACGCGCAAAGCCGACGAAGTTTGTGAACGGGTGGCCGGCTGGTATAGCGTGACGGCGGCCGGTCGGCCACTCCGCGTGCTGCTTCGCGTTTCCGCGGGCGTCGCACAGTACCAGCCCGGAGAATCCCTGGAAGAGCTTTATAATCGGGCTGACCGGCAACTTTACGCGTGCAAGGCCATTCGCAGTACAACGTGAGGCGCCACCTTGCTGTGGGTGGTAGGGACGGGCAGATTCGAACTGCCGACCTGCCGCTTAGGAGGCGGCCGCTCTATCCAACTGAGCTACGTCCCCGCGGCCCCTCCCATTGTACCCCGCGCCGCTAAGCGCTTGCCCGCCCGCTCGGGCTGCGGGAAACTGGAATTCGATGGAGGAGCTGTGCACTTGCGGCGCCCGCTTGGTGCCGGACGCCCGCTTCTGCCACAAGTGCGGGCGCCCGGTTCGCGAGCCGGAAGAGACATCTGAGCCGCCTGCGGTTCCCATCGAGCCGCCCCCTGCCGCCCATCCGCCCGCCGCCGAACCGGTCGGCTTCCATGACGGCAGGGCCATCCGCATCGGTTTGCTCGCCGGCGCTCTCGCGCTTCTCTTCAGCTCGATCCCCATTTCCCCCTGGCTGCCCATGATCGCTTTGCTCGCCGGCGGTGCTTTCGCGGTCTATCTTTACAACCGCAGCACCGGGCAGTGCTTGCCCGTGCGCTCCGGCCTCAGGCTCGGGTGGATGACGGGCTTGTTCGCCTTCGTCATCAGCATGGTCCTCATGACGATTGCGCTTGCACTGCTTTCCGGCCACCAGGAAGCTCTCGAGCGCGCCCTCCGCGAACAGTCGGGGCTCCCGCCAGAGGTCGCCGCCCGCGTGCTAGAGGTCGTGCGCAACCCGCTCCAGCTCGGCCTTTCCTTGCTGTTCGGCTTCGTCAGCTTCTCCCTGGCGGCCGCGCTGGGCGGCGCCGTGGGGGCGCGCATATTCAGGAAGCATTGACGCGCGCTCCCGCAGGCTGGAAAGCTTCACCACCGCCACCCCCGCGAAAATGATCAGCATCGCCGCCGCCTCGCGCAGACCGAAGCTTTCGCGGTAAAAGAGCCACCCCAGCGCCACTGCCACCACTGGGTTCACGTACGAGTAAATCGAAACCACGGCCACTGGCAGGTGCTTCAGCGCGTACAGGTATGCGCTGTAGCCGACGATCGAACCGAAAACCACCAGGTAGGCCACGGCCGCCACACCCGACCAGCTCCAGCGCACGGGTTGGTGCGGCACCAGCAGGGCAGGGACAACGAAAGCGAGCCCAGCAGCCAGTTGCTGCACCGCGCTGCTGACCAGCGGGTTTTCCTCCGCACACTGACGGCGTTGGTAAATGGACCCGAATGACCAGGAGGCACACCCCAATTGCAGCAGCAGGAAGCCACCCAACAGCCTGCGCTCATCGACGGCACCCGTGAGTTCCGGCGCCAGCAACAACGCACTGCCGAACAACCCCAGCAGCATGCCGGCGAGGGCGGGCGGCCGCAGCTTCTCCCCGCCTGGCATCAGCGCCTCGATGCCGACCATCCAGAAGGGCGAAACCGTGATCATCAGGGCTGCCAGGCCACTGGGAACCCATTGCTCGGCCACGGTAAGGCAACAGTTGCCCACCCCGAGAATCAGCACCCCCGACAGTGCTGAAGCTAGCAGCGAACGCCCCCGCGGGGGCCTCAGCCCCCTGGCAAGAGCCACGGCCAACAACAATCCGCCGGAAAGCAGAAACCTCACGCTGACCAACACCAGCGGCGAGAACGACTCCAAGGCTATCCGGATGCCCAAGTAGGTGGTACCCCAGAAAAAGCAAATGGCGCCCAGCGATGCGTAGGCCAAAACAACCGGGTTGTGTCTCAATCTTTCAGACTAGCATCTGTTCGACACCGCCCGCGACCGCCCTGAAGGCAAGGGTGACCCTTGCGCAGCTTCCACCCCGGCCTCAGTGGACCTCTCCTGATTTCAGCGGGGTTCAAGCACTGCTCGGCAACCTCGCCTGTGCTATCATTGGCTGGCCGGCAATATGGGGGAGATCGCCGGCGCTCAAAAGAAAGGGGAAAGGGCTATGCACAGCGTCAGACAGCTTTGCGCCGCAGTGGTCTCGCTGTGGGCGGTTGCGCTTGTATCGGCGCAAACCTACACCGCAGCAGTCCGTGGAACCGTAACCGACGCCAGCGGGGCTTCGGTGCCGCGGGCCACGGTAACCATCACAGAAGCCGACCGTAACCTCGCGCACAAGACCGTGACTGACGAGGCAGGCCGCTACGTAGTGACCGCCTTGCCACCGGGCAATTACACGCTCACCGTAGAGGCGCCCGGATTCCGAAAATACGTCCGCGGTCCGTTCCCGCTCAGCGTGCAACAGCAGGCCACGGTGGACGTGCAACTGGAGGTGGGCGAGGTGACGGCCACGGTCGAGGTGCAGGCCGAGGCGCCGCTGCTGAACACCACCATCGCCAACCTCGGCCAGGTGATCGAAAACAAGTACATCATCTCGCTGCCCAATATCGCCCGCTCGCCCATGGCGCTAACTTACCTGACGCCGGGCGTGGTGGGATCGGGCGGGCGCCGCGGTGATAACAACACCAACTTCGTGGCCAACGGGGCCCGTAACTCTACTTCCGACGTATTGCTCGACGGGGTCAGCGTGGTGACGGTGGAGCAGAATTCGGGAATCACTGACCTCAAGTACGCACCCTCGGTGGACGCTGTCCAAGAGTTCAAGATTCAGACCAATTTCTTTTCGGCAGAGTACGGGCAGACCGGCGGGGCCGTTATCAACATGGTCACGCGCTCCGGCACCAACGAGTTTCACGGCACCGGTTACTACTTTTTGCGTCATTCAGACCTGAATGCCAACAACTGGTTCTCCAACCGGGCCGGTCGCCGCCGTCCCTATTACCGACGCGATCAGTTGGGCGGCGTCCTGGGTGGGCCCGTGGTCAAGAACAAAACCTTCTTTTTCGCCACCTACGAGTACACCAGGCCCAAGAGCCCGCTCAGCGCCACCGCCACCTTCCCTACGTTGCTCCAGCGCGAAGGCAATTTCACGGAGACCCGAAACACGGCCGGGCAGCTCATGATTATCTACAACCCCTTCGACACCTTCGTCAATGCTCAGGGGAACATCGAGCGCCGGCCTTTCCCAGGCAACCTGATCCCCAAATCCATGATGGATCCCGTGGCCCTGAAGGCCCTGGCCTATTTTCCGAAGCCGAACCAGCCGGGGGCTCCATTTACCGAAACGAACAACTGGTACGAGGAAGGGATCAACCGCAGCCAGAGTCACCAAACCAACTTGAAGGCCGACCACAATTTCAGTGAGCGCAGTCGCCTCACCGGTCGGTACAGTTACGCCCGCGGCCGCGGTAATCCCCCGAACCTGTTTGGCAAGGAGCTGGCTCCCGCTTTCACCTTTAACTACGGCCCTAGCCTGAGCACCTCCACCTCCACGGTGGCCGAGTTCACTCGCGTCCAAAGCCCGACAGCATTGTGGAGTGTCCGCTACGGGCTCACCTACTCGACCTACTGGCGCAAGCCAATGGAGCCTTTCGATTTGACCACACTCGGATTCCCGAAGTACATGAAGGATAACGCCGAGTTCCTGGTCTTCCCCACCATCGCTCCCGAAGGTTACACCGACATCGGAACCGAAGGCTGGTTAATCATGGACCGCCAGGAGGGGGTGCACCACTTCTCGGGCTTTTACAGCAAGACCGCCGGCGGCCACAACATGAAGATCGGCGCCGAAACCCGCCGGTTCTTCCTCGACTATGCCCAGCCCGGCTATCCCTCGGGACAATTCAGCTTCGGCCGAGGCGTCACCTGCCGCGACCGGTTCTCTTGTCCCGGCCACGAGGGCAACGGACTGGCCGCCATGCTCGTCGGCTGGGCCACCGGCGGGCAGTTCCACATAGACCCCAAGGTTTTCACCCGTTCCGCTTACTGGGGCTTCTACCTTCAGGACGACTGGAAGCTGACAACCAAGTTGACGCTGAATCTGGGCCTGCGCTACGAATTTGACGTCCCACGATGGGAGAAATACGATCGTCAGAGTTACTGGGATTTGAACGCCCAGTCCCCAGTGAAGGTGCAAGGCTATGACACGCGCGGCGTCATGAAGTTCGTGGACAGCAAGCGGCGCTCGCCTTTCGATGGTGATTACAACAACGTCTCGCCGCGTGTCGGCTTCGCCTATGCCGTGACTCCCAAGCTGGCTGTGCGGGCCGGCTACGGCTTGCTTTACCAGTTGAGCCGGGCTACCGTCTTTGGCCACACCGGCGCCGGCTTCAACGTCAATGCCACGCCCACTTTCTCGCTGGATTCCAACGCCACCCTACGGGCCCGGCTGAGCAATCCTTATCCGGAGGGAATGTTGCTGCCGCCCGGTCGCTCCCTGGGAGATTGGACCTTCATCGGATTGGGCGTAGGAACCATCGTACCTGACTGGAACCGCAACCCCGAGTACCATTCCTGGAATCTTTCCATCCAGCGCGAGCTGCCGTTCCAATCAGTCTTGGAAATCAATTACACCGGCAGCCGAGGAACCCACCTGTTCCTCCCCTATACTTCGCTGACGCCGCTCGATCCGCAGTACTGGGGCTGGGGCCGAACGGTACTGACCAGCGCGGTGCCCAACCCCTTCTACGGGATCATCACCGATCCCAAAGCCACCAACCTCAACGGCCGCACGGTGCAATTGTTCCGCCTGCTGCGCCCCATGCCGCACTTCGACGGCGCCAGTTCGGGCACGGCCGAGCCTCCGCGGGCCGACTCCAGCTACCACGGCTTGCAAGTGAGGTGGGAGAAGCGTTACTCCAAGGGTCTGACCACCCTGCTCCACTACACTTGGTCCAAGCTGATTGACAACGCTTCGCACGGCTCGGGCAACCTGGCGTGGCTGGGTGGATCCACCAGCCTCCAGTACCCGCTCAATCTCCGGCTGGAGCGCGCGCTTTCGGCCCACGACGTGGCGCACCGGGTGGTGTTGACGGGCGCCTGGGAAATGCCTTTTGGCAAGGGCCGCAAGTGGGGCGCCACCTGGAACCGTGCGCTGGATTGGGCCCTGGGCGGCTGGGAACTCAGCGGCATGGCCATCCTGCAAAGCGGCATGCCCCTGCAGGTCACCCAGAGTGGCGGCAACATCTGGAATGGAACCCAGCGGCCCAACCTGATCGGCGATCCATCCACCTCCGGTCCGGTCACCGCCCGATTGAACCGCTGGTTCAACGAGGCCGCGTTTTCCAAGCCGCCCATTGACGTACCGGGGACCGCGCCGCGTAACCTGAACTATCGCGGCCCGGCCATCAAGACATTCGACGCAGCCCTGCTGAAAAGCTTCCGCGTGAAGGAAGGGCAGCGCTTCGAGTTCCGCATCGAAGCTCAGAACGCCTTCAACCACCCTGTCTTCAGCGACCCGGCGACCAGCTTCGGTGCGACAGACTTTGGTCAGATTACGGGCACCAAAGTCGGGCCGCGCGAGGTTCAGCTCGGCATGAAGTATTACTTCTAAGCTGCGCTCGGGTGGTTATCGGGCGGCGAGGCGGGGTAGAGCCCCCTTGCCGCCCTGACTCTAGCCGGATTGCAGCCAAGCCCAGATGATCCCCGGGGCTGCGTCGCGATTCGCGTGGGTCAACTCAAACAACCGTACGTCGCTGCGCCGTTTGAGCGCATCGGTGAAGGGATGGGGGTGAGCATGCACCGCCGCCAGCACCGTGCACGGAGAATCCAGCGCGCGCAACACCAGTTCCCGGAACCCCTCCGAGGCAAGTTCCATCTTGCCGATCTCGTCAATCACCACGACGCGACCTGAATTGAGCGCCTCGCGCACAGCCTCCAACCCCACGCTCTCCAGCGCCCCCAGGTTCACCCCATAGCGACCCACACGGACCGGGCTGGTGATGGAGACATGCGCCAGCGTCACCGTCCGTCCATCCAGTGTCAGCAGCTCGAAGCCTTGACGCACACCGCCTTCCCGGACCTCACGGGTCAGAAAGCCGCCCGCCCGTTCACCCAGGCGCGCGGCGATCTTCTCGATCAGCGTCGTTTTGCCGCAACCGGGCCGGCCCGTGATGAGAATGTTCACTTCTTCGACGGCAGGTGCCGCATCATGATGTTGCGGTATTTCACTACGCTGCCCGGATCGTGCTGCTGCAGGGCAAGGTAACCCTTGGTGTAGGTGTTATTCGGGTCAACGTAGTCTACGACAACTTGGTCATTGATCTTGATGATGATGTGGTTGCCGTCGGCGATGATGTGCTGGGTCCACCACGTCTCATCGGGGACGAGTTGTTCTTTGATATCCACGATGCCGTAGAGGCTGCCCGTGCGGCGCCAGTCCTTGTGGCTGTTGTTGACCTGGGCTTCGTAACCCTTGGGCCAGCCCGGGCCGAACTGGGCCCGAAAATACATGCCCGAGTTGCCGCCCTTGTTGATCCACACCTCGGCCTTGAATTCGCAGTTCTCGCACTCTTCTTCCATATAGAACAAGTGGCTGCGCTCGCCCCGGCCCACGATGGCGCCGTCCTCGACTGTCCAGCTTTCCGGATGCTCGTTGGCCTTCCAGCCTTTCAACGTCTTGCCGTCGAAAATGACCTTCCACTGACCGGGCTGCTGCGCCCATGCCAGCGCGCCTGTCAGAATGCCAGCCAGAAACAGTTTTCGCATCACACCTCCATGCAACCCCTTCATTGTACCCGCGGCAGCGCGCCGCCGCGGCCTCGCCGCGAAGCCCTCCGCCGGACGGCGCGCCTCTCAGGTCTTTAGTAAGGCACCGGCATCCGCGTGCGCGAATCCAGCACGATCGCCTGGTAAGCCTGCGCAAAGCGGTCCGGACCCGAGAAGCCCAGATCGCTGATGAAGGCGAAGCCGTAAGCGTGCTGGAAGTCGCAGGAAACCAGCATGTAGCCCTGGAAATTGGGCTTGTAGCTATACAGCGTCCACAGCCACTGGCCACCGGGCGGGATCTCGGGCGATTCCAGCGGCGGCACGCTCACGCCAGGCTGGTAGAAGTAGGCCCGGCACCGGCCGCTCTGGCCCGTGGTGTTGAACAGGGGCGAATCCAGGGTCGTGTTGGTGACGGCGATGCCCGTGTCCCAACCGGGAATCGAAGTCAGGAACTGGAACAGCAGCACCGTGCGGCACGCCTCCAGGATGAAGGCGGGTGCCGGGCTCAGTAGGCTGACGAAGCGCGGCAGGTCATCCGGACCGACGGTGGCGTTGCCCTGGTTGCTGATGGGCGAGAAGCTGCCCAGCACGTTCACCGTCCCGGCAGGCGGGGTCGGGTTGTAGGCCACCGCGACACCGAAGCTGATAGTTTCTACTGTGCCGGGATTGGAACTGGTGACTTCCCAGTAGGCCTCGCCCGTGCCCGTGGCGCTGATGGGCACGCGGTAAAGCCCGCCGTCAGCGGGACTGCTCGGAGTGCAGGCAGCGAAGCCGCCTCCCGGAGTAGTCGTGCAGCGTGCCTCGGCGCCGAGCGTCGTGCCCTGAAGCACTTCGCGCGTGGTGACAAATACAGCCACGCCGGCGGGCACGTTGCTGAACACCGCGCGCAGGCGCGTGCCGTGGTCCGCCCTGCCTGCCCGGTCATACGGCGGAGGCAGCGAAGCGATTTGCGTGCCGTGCTCGCCGGCCAGCGGCCGGAACGCATTGGCGAAACCCTCGATGAACTTGATGTTGATGGTGCGCCCGCCCGGAGCCGGCGGAGGCGGGTAATCCCCGCCCGTGAGCAGCGTGGTGTTGTTGCCCGTGCAGGTCAACAGGCTCGGCACGTACGCCGCTGAGTCGTCCGTCTTGCGCACCTGCATCGCCAGGCCGGTCTGCGTCACGGCCACCTGCTGGGTGGGGTTGGTGATCGGGATCGCAGCGGTGGACGACGCCGTGACCGAGAGATTGACCGCGGAAGCCACCGGCAGTTGTGCCGCGTTCACCCGCACGTTGACGATTCTCAGCGTGCGCGTCCCCGAGCCGGGCTGCGTCGTGTTCACGGGCGCAAAAATCACCGAATTGCCAGTGGCTACCAGCTTTCCGGTCACGACATTGCTCGGCGAATAAGGGGGATTGTCAATCAGCAGTAACGCTTCCACGCCATCAGGGGGACTCAGGATGCGGCTGGTGATGTTGGTGTTGGCGAAGATTTGTACGGTCATGGTGATCGGCTGCCCGGCCGTACCCCCTGTGCAGGTGAGCACGAGATCGCCCACCAGTTCGGCCAGGCCCTCGGCGCGGACCGCGATGCTGGTGGCGCTCGCGGTGCAACTGAAAGGAACCTGGGCTCGCGCTTGCCCGGGCGCCAGCAACAAGACGATCAACGTGAGAGCAGCAAAGGCAATTCTCCATTGGCGATTCATTTTCAGAACCTCCCTCGGAATCCCAAATCGCGTTATACCCGCCCGACAACCCGATGTCAAGACCTGTACAGAGGTTTCTCCCAGGTTCGGACGGAGCCGGGCGCAATCAGCCACCCGCCTAGTGTAACCGTTTCCAGCTTAGTTGTTCGCAGATCCGGCACGTTTCTGCCGCCACCTGATCCCAGCCACGCCGTCGCTGTCCCGCGATGACCTCGGGATCCCAGTGGCGCCCCAGAGCTTCCAGCAACGCTTCGGCCAGCGCTTGCGGCCGGTCGGGTGGCGCCAGCGTTCCCGTTTCCGCGCTCACGAGCTCGGGTACGCCTCCCACCGCAGTGGCGACCACAGGCCGCCCGCAGGCTATCGCCTCGATCAACACGTTGGGACACCCTTCGGAACGGCTCGGCAGGCACACCACATCCGCCGCCGCCATCCACCGTGCGACCCGCTCCGGCGGGAGAAGACCCACGAACAGGGCCCGGCCGCCCAACTTTCGAGCTGCTTCGCGCTCCAGGCGCCCCCGCAGCGGCCCCTCGCCCGCCAGGACCAGTTTGAGCGAAGGCTCGCGGGCCGCGGCAAGGCGCGCGGCTTCGAGCAGCACATCCACACCTTTCACTTCCACCATGCGGCCTACGAACAAAACTACGCGGCTTGCAGGCTCGACTCCCAGCTCCCGGCGCGCTTGGATCCGGTCGGCGGGAAAAAACACGTCGAGGTCGCAACCGTTGGGAACGCTCTCCACGCGGTTCTCGGGAACGCCCATTTTCAGAGCGATCCGTTTCAGATCCTCGCTGACCGTGATCACGAACGAAGCCCGGAGCAGGGCACGGCGCGCCAGCCGCGCGCTCACCGGATCGCCAGGCCGCCGCAAGTCCGAACCACGCACCCCCAACACCACCGGGATCCCCAGTTTTCGCGCGGCCCGCACGGCCCCCCACCCCTCCGGGTACGCCCAGTAGGCGAGTACGACGTCGGGCCGGCGTTCGTCCAGCCACCGCAGGATCCATCGCCCGCTCAAAAGCCCGTTGAAAGGACGGCCGAGCACGGGTAGCGCGCGGTAAGGAGCATAGGTGACGTCCAGCCCGCCCGGCCGGTAGCTCGGATCCGCGCGATGCGGCCGGTACGTGCGAGGCTGCAGGAACGGCCATGACGGGTAACTGGCAACCGGGCAGAGCACGCGCACGCTCGCCAGCCGCGCCAGCTCCCGCACCGTACGAAAAATGAAAATCCCGTGCTGTGGCGCCCCGGGAAGCGGAAACAACGGGGTTACGACCGCAATTTCGAGCGTCCGCCCCCGCCCACCAGCGAGATCTGCGTCCTCGTTCGCAGGCATCTCCGCGCGCCGCGCCGGGCTTCAGTTGCACTCCGCCACCAGGGGCCCGGCCAGCTCTTTCAGGAAGAACAGGCGGCCCGGCAAGGTGGGCATCCAGCTCGAGGGCACCCAGCGGTCCGGCCCGTATCGCAGCGTCACCCACAGGCTCATGCCCTGCCATTGCATGCCGCGACCCAGCACCCCGTCGGCGCCGCCGATGATGCGATCCGCCTGCAAGAACAACCCCGGTCCGATCGTGTTGGCGAACGCCGGCACCAGCGTAGTGCGGCTCTTGAAGCTGGTGATCGCGTTCTGCTCAATGGTCAGCGGGTGCAGCTTCGCGCCCAGCCGGTACGTCTGCCGCTTCCATTCCTCGTCGCTGGAGAACTCGGCGGCGAAGTGCGGCTCCCAGAAAGCGATGTGGAACACCCGCCCGATGCCGAAGATCACGATCAACTGTGCGCCCTGCGCCTGCAGCGAAGCGATGCGCTCCGGGTAGGTCGGCAGCACGTCGCGCGTGGCGAAATGGCGCTGGCTTTCGGGCACCGTCAGCTCGCCCAACGGCCCGTAGAAGGCTTCCTGCATGGCATAGCGGAACGCGCCCGGATTGTCCGGCGGCAACGTGTTGCCCTCGGCGTCGCTCCACTCGTCCATGTTGAAGCCGTACACGTGATCGCAGGGGATATGCCATTCCTTGAGGAAATACACCGCCCAGCGATACATGCCCATCGGCCCCACCGGCAGAATGAGGGCCAGCTTGCGCCCGGCCTCGCGGGCTTGCCGGATGCGCAGCGCGATCTCGTGACCGAGCATGGTGTTGAAGTCGGCCAGCGTTTCGCACGGCACCGGCTCGAATTCCGGATGCCACCACGGCTGGCGCTCCAGCACCGCCTCCGGCGGGTTGCTGCAACAAACCTCGATCTTCTCCAGATCCCATCCCGCCGGGAAGAAGTTCTCCAGCAACGAACCTTTGATCGTACTCCTCAGATCGATCGTCATGCTCCCACCTCCACCGTCTTTCCCGTGCGCGCCGACTCGTAACAGGCCGCCAGCAGGCGCTGATTCCTCAGACCGTCCTCGCCGGTGATCGTCGGCTGCCGGCCCTCCAGGATGGCGCGGCTGAACTCCTCGATTTCCGCCCGATAGGTGTTGACCGGCTCCGGCGCAATCTCGGTGCCCTGCGCGCCACTCCGCTCCTGCCGCGCATCGTAGCCCGCCTGCTCGCCGCGCAGCCGCGCCACCATCGTGCCCTGCGCTCCCTGGCCGATGGTGCCGCGGGCCAGGATCGCGCCGCGGGAGCCGTACAGCTCGAGCACGTTGTCGCTGGCCTCGTCGGGGATGGAAAAGAAGGTGTCCACCGTGCCCAGTGCGCCATTGGCGAACTCCAGCAGGACCGTGGCCCCGTCCTCGACTGCATAGTCGTGCACGGCGTGCGCTGTCAGGCAGGCCAGCCTGCGAACCCGACCGAAAAACATTTCCAGCAGGTCGAGACAGTGCCCGCCCATGTCGATCAGCGAGCCGCCTCCGCCCAGCGCCGGATCCTGCCGCCACGCCCCGACCATGGGCGGGTACCAGCAGGAAAGCTGGGCGCGGACGTAAACCGGTTTACCCAGGCGCCCGTCCCGGATGAGCTTCAAAGCGGCCTGATGCTGGGCGTGGAAGCGCATCATGAAAGCCGTGCCCAGCAGAACGCCGGCCTGGCGGCAGGCCCGGACCATCTCCTCGGCCTCGGCCACCGTCAGGCCCAGCGGTTTCTCGCACAGCACGTGCTTGCCGGCGCGCGCGCAGGCCAGCACCTGCTCGCGATGCGTGTAAACGGGCGTAGCCACGTACACCGCCTGCACGTCGGGCCCCAGCAAATCCTCCAGGCTGGCGGCCGGGCGCGCCCCGAAGCGCGCCGCCACCTGGCGGTTGGTCTGCTGATGGACGTCATAGAGGGCCGCAAGCCGCGCGTTGCTGGCCGCAACAATTCCTTCGGGAATTGTTCTTCGCAGCGCGATCCCGCCCGACCCGATCACTCCCCAGCCAACCTGACCTTCAGACATCCGCCCCCTCCACCATCACCGGCCTCCGTGCGTAGGCGTCGATCACCTTGACCAGCCCCCGCGCGATCTGGTGCATGTCCTCTTCGGTGAACGTCGGGTAAGCAAAGCAGGTGAAGGTGTGCGTCTCGTGCCAGAGCGCGTTGGGCACCTCCACCTTGCTGTAGTCCACGCTCTCAGGACGGGCGTACTCCTTGGAGCGGAAGGGGAACTTCGAGCGGCCGAAAGCGTTGTGCTCCTGGAAGGCCCGTTCGGTGTGGCACTGCGGCCAGAACACTTTCCAGCAGGGCGCGCCCTCGGCCACCGCCGCCTCCACGAACTGCTGGATGGTGCAGTTCATCTTCTCGATCTCCAGCGAGAAGGCCAGCACGTACCAGCCATTCTGCCGCTCGGGGGTGTCCACCGGGAAGAACTTCACGTATTCGGGCCGCTGGCGCAGGGCATTGATCAGGATGTAGGCGTTGCGCCGCCGCGTGGGCATGTTCCAACTGTCCATGCGTTCCAGCTCGGCCAGCCCGATGGCGGCCTGCATCTCCGTCATGCGGTAGTTCCAGCCCACCATGTTGTGGATGTAGGGCAGCCGCTGCTCGAGCTCGAGCAGGTTGAGCCGCTCCTTGACGTCGTAGCCGTGATCGCGGAAACTGCGCGCCTGCCAGGCCAGCTCTTCATCATCGGTGGTGACCATGCCCCCCTCGCCACCTGTGGTGAAGGTCTTGTTCTGGCAGAAACTGCAGGCCGCGATGTGCCCCAGGGTGCCCGTCTTTTTGCCCTTGTAGACACCCCCGAAGGCTTCCGCGTTGTCCTCGATCACCCACAGGTTGTATTTGCGCGCGAACTCCAGGATCGGATCCATGTCGCAGACGTTGCCATACAGGTGCACCGAGATGATGGCGCGTGTGCGCTCGTTGACCAGCCGCTCGGCCGACTCCACGCTGATGCAGTGATCTTCCAGATTGACGTCGGCAAAGCGCGGGATGGCACCCGCCTGCACCACGGCGAAGCTGGTGGCAATGAAAGTGTAGCTGGGCACGATGACCTCGTCGCCCGGACCGATGCCCAGCGCGCTCAGGGCCACGTGCAAGGCTGCGGTGCCACTCGATACGGCCACAGCATACCGGCTGCCTTGCCACTCGGCGAATTTGCGCTCGAACTCCATGCCCTTGCGCCCCGTCCAATAATTGACCTTGCCCGAGCGCAGCACTTCCGCCACCGCCTGGATCGCTTTGTCGTCGAACTGCGGCCACATCACGAGCTTGTTGGTGACCGCCTTGGGTCCACCCTCGATGGCGAGCCTTTCCATTCCGGCTTGCGTCCTCCTGTCGCGGCTATGATACAACTTCACGGCTGTGCAGAGGGTCATGGCAGGTACGCTGGTCACGGCAATGGTTGCGCTGGCGCAGATTGCTGCCAAGCCGCCGGCCTCGCACGTCGGCGCTTGCGACGCGGCGTGCCTCGAGCGGCTGGCCGCGCTGGGAAAGCTGTGGGCCGCCGCGCACTACTTCCACCCGTGGCTGGCGTGGCGAGAGGTGGACTGGGACGCTGCGCTGGTGACAGCCATCGCCGCCGTCGAGGCTGCCCGCGACGCCAGCGAGTACGCCCGCGCCGTGCAGCGCATGCTCGACGCGCTCGACGACCCGGTCACGCGGGTCATCCGCCCCTGGCCCGTGCCCGCCCCGCCCCCGGAACCGCTGGCGCGCTTGACTCACGATCAGATCCTGATCGTCACTCTGAATCCCGCCACTTTGAAGGACTCCGGCCCTCCCGCCGTACCGCTCGCTCCCGCCTTGGTGCACTGGCGCAAGGCCCGCGGCGTGGTCTTCGACCTGCGTGGCCAGCACGAGTGGCAGGACCGCAATCCCGCGCTCGTCGGCGTGCTCTTTCAGGCCGGTGGCTTCAACCAGTTGCTCCAGTTTGCTTGCCTGCGCGCGCCCGCACAACGCTCGCGCATGTACTCCGGGCTCCCGCCGACGGCGCCCGGCGGCAGCATCTTCTTCCACCCGGCACACTACGTGCGCGACGGCGGCGTGATCCAGCCCCGATCCGAGGCGCGCCCCAAGCCCGTCGTCTTTCTCGTGGACGAATCGTCCCTGCTGCCGCCCATCGCTCCCGCGCTGCAAAGCGCCGGGTACGCACGCATCGTGGCCGAGGGACGCGCTAGCGACGCCGGCCTGGTGGAACGTCGCAAAATCGAGCTGCCCGGCGGCCTCGCGGTCTCGCTGCGCACCAGCGAGTTGCTCTACGAAGACGGCAGCACGGGCCTGGCGCCTGATCTTTGCTTGCCTGCCGAAGCGCGAGACTCGGCCCTGGCTGCCGCGCTCGACCTGGTTCGCAACCCCGCGCCTGCCGCGCCGCCCCAGCGCACGCGCCCGCCCCTGGTCACCGCGCCGCAGGCCGAGAAAACTTACAGCGAATCTGAGTACCCGCGCGAGGAATTGCGCCTGCTCGCGGCCTTCAAGCTGTGGGCTGCCGTCCGCTACTTCTTCGCTTACCGCGACCTGATGGAGCAGGACTGGGACGAGGCGCTGTTGCACTCGCTGCCGGAGTTCCTCCAGGCGCGTAATGCACTCGAGTACGCGCAGGCCATCGCCCGGATGGTGG
>JBMFPL010000008.1:0-21114 GCA_049969115.1 Bryobacteraceae bacterium
CCTCGGGCGGGCGGCAGATGCCCTCGCACTGGGGATCGCCCCAGTTGCACATCGTCAGTGCCTCCTCACCCACCGGCACCCAGTTCCTGCAAGCGGTCGGTTGCGCGCACGCCTCCGTGTACCTGAATCCCCAAGGCGACGACGTGACGCTGGTCAGCTCCGGCGATGGCGCCACCAGCGAGGGCGAGTTCTGGGAAGCGCTCAACGTGGCGTGCCTGGACCGTCTGCCCGTTCTGTTCCTGATCGAGGACAACGGCTACGCCATTTCGGTTCCCATCGAGCGCCAGACGGCCGGCGGCAGCATCTCCAGGCTGGTCCGCGGCTTCCCGGGCCTGCTGGTGACGGAGATCGACGGTACGGACTTCCTGGCATCCTACCAGGCGCTGCGCGAAGCCGTGGCGTGGTGCCGCGCGCGGCAAGGTCCCGCGCTGGTGCATGCCCATGTCATTCGGCCTTACTCGCATTCGCTTTCCGACGACGAGCGGCTTTACAAAACTCCCGAGGAACGCGAGGCCGAGGCAGCCCGCGATCCCGTCCAGCGTTTCCTCGAGTTCTTGCTGGCGGAAGGCATCCTCGACAGCCACCGGCTCCGGCTCGTGTTCGATGAGGTGGAGAGGGAGGTCCAGCAAGCCACCGAGCGCGCGCTGGCGGCCGCCCCCGCCCCGCCCGGCTCCGTCCTGCTTCACCTGTACTCGGACCGCGTGGATCCCACCTCGGATCAATTCCTCTCCCAGCCTGTGTTCGAAGGCGCGCCCCTGACGATGGTGGACGCCATCAACCGGACGTTGCGCGACGAGATGCGGCGCAACCCGCGCATCCTGGTCTTTGGCGAGGACGTGGCCGATTGCAGCCGCGAGGAAAACCTGCCCCGCGTCAAAGGCAAGGGCGGTGTCTTCAAGGCCACGCTGGGCTTGCAGTGCGAATTCGGCAGCCGCCGCTGCTTCAACACGCCATTGGCGGAGGCCGCCATCGTAGGCCGCGCCATCGGGCTGGCCACGCGCGGCCTCAAGCCGGTGGCCGAGATCCAGTTCTTCGATTACATCTGGCCGGCGATGATGCAAATCCGCAACGAGCTGGCCACCTTGCGCTGGCGATCCAACAACGGGTTCTCCTGCCCGGCGGTCATCCGCGTGGCGATCGGCGGCTACCTCCAGGGAGGCGCCATTTATCACAGCCAGTGCGGCGAGGTGGAGTTTACGCACATACCCGGGCTGCGCGTAGTCATGCCTTCCAACGCGCTCGACGCGTGCGGGCTGTTGCGCACCGCGCTGCGGGCCGACGATCCCGTCCTCTTCCTGGAGCACAAGCGCCTGTACCGCGAGCCATACAACCGCTCGCCTTACCCGGGGCCGGATTTCACCATCCCCTTCGGCAAGGCGCGCGTGGTCAAGGCGGGCCGCTCGCTGACCATCGTCACCTACGGCGCACTGGTGCAGAAAGCCTTGCAGGCCGCCAGCCTGATCGAGCAGAAGAACCCTGACTGGAGCATCGAGATCCTCGACCTGCGCACGCTGGCGCCCTATGATTGGGAAGCTATCCGCCGCTCGGTCGAGAAAACGGCCCGCGTCATCGTAGCTCACGAGGATTGCTTGTCGTTCGGCTATGGCGCGGAGATCGCCGCACGCATCGCCGACGAGCTGTTCGACCGCCTCGACGCGCCGGTGCGCCGCGTCGCTGCGCTGGACACCTGGGTAGCCTACCACCCGCAGTTGGAGGACGAAATCCTGCCGCAGGTGGACGATTTGGTGCGCGAGGCCGAATCGCTGCTGGCCTGGTGAGAGGCCTCTACTGGCTGAACTGGAAAAAGACGCGCAGCAGCGCGCCGTCCTTGACCTCGATCGCTTGCTGATCGCGGCTGCCGTTCTTGCGCACTTCCACCTGGTATTTGCCGGCAGGCAGGACCAGCGTAGCAGGGGTGGTCTCTGGCCGCGGCTGGCCGTTGATCAGGATTTGCGCGCCAGGCGGCTCAGACTCGATGCGCACGGTCCCGGTTTGCTGGGACATGGGGATGAACAGTTCGCGCGGCGCCGTCATTTCCAGGATCCGCATCTCTGGACGGTAACCGGGCAGCGTGGCCGCCAGCGTATGCCTGCCCGGCGTCAGCGCCACTGTACACGGGGAGGTGCACTTGGTTGCGGGGTTACCATCGAAAACCACTTCGGCGCCCGGCGGGCTGGTGGTGACCATCAACTTGTAATCGGTGGGTGCGGGCGTGGCTTTGTGCGCGGGAGGCGGGGGCGCGGGGCGCTGCTCGGCCAGCTGAGCCGGGGGAGCGACGCCTGCGGTGGTCTCGGCGGGTTCGGTCCGGGTTGGCCCTGGCTGCTCAGGCTCGGTCTTGGACGGAGGCTGCGTCGGGCCAGACGCTGCGGCTGGACCTGACGGGCTCGAAGAACTCGGGGGCATCGGGCTGGGCCTGGTTCCCGACGGCGCTTGCGAAACCACGGGTCTCTGGCTCCCTCCGGCCTGCGTTCTTTGCAATCGCTGGTAGCCCACGAACAGGGCGGAGGCCGCGACCATGGCGCCCAGCAAAGCCACCACCCACGCCGTGGCGCGCGAGCGCTTGCGCGGCGGTGGCGAAGGCTGCGCCGCGGCCTCTTCCAGCCGCGCCGCTACCTGTTCTTTGACGGTCGTGCCCACCGTGGCCGTGGGCAGCGACTCGATGGCAACCCGCACGCCCGCCTGCCAGTCCTCCCTGGTTTCCAGCGCCTTCTCCAAAGCCTCGATGAACTCCGTGCAAGTCGGATAGCGCTCTTCCGGGTCCTTGGCCAGCGCCCGGCTCAGGACCAGCGAGACCGGCCACGGTAGCGTAGGGTTGATCTCTTGGGGCGGCCGCGGCTGTTCAGCCACGATCTTGTAAAGAACCGTGGTCAGCGTGTCTGCGATGAATGGCTTCTGCCCGGTCAGCAACTCGTAGGCGATGACGGCGAGCGAGAACTGGTCGGCCCGGCCGTCCACCGGCTTGCCCTGGACTTGTTCGGGCGACATGTAATTCGGCGTTCCCAGCACGGTCCCGGCAATAGTCAATTGCTGGGAACTCGAGATCTTGGCCACGCCGAAGTCGGTGATCTTGACCACGCCGTCCTCGCTGACCAGGATGTTGGCCGGCTTGATGTCACGATGAACGATGCCTTTTTTGTGCGCGTAATCCAGGGCGGCCGCGGTCTGGCGGAGGATGCCGAGGATGGCTTCCCGGCTGAGCGGCTTGTCTTCTTGGAGGAGGCTCTCGAGGCTCCGCCCGGGCACCAGCTCCATGGCGATGTAAGCCAGGTCGCCCTCCTGGCCCACGTCGTAGACCACCACGATGCCCGGATGAGAAAGGATGCCGGCCGAGTGAGCTTCCCGGCGCAAGCGTTCGCGGAGGCGCTCGCTTTCCACCGGGTCGCCCAGGTCGGCCATGCGGATGGTCTTGATCGCCAGCAGCCGCCCGATGCTAGGGTCCCGCGCGCGATAGACGATACCCATGGCACCCCGGCCAAGCTCGTCCAGGATCTCGTAGCGGCCGATCTTCTGCATGGATTCAATCGGGTTCGCTGGGCTCGCCGGCGCGCGGCGCCCTCGCGCTGACCTCCCCCGGATACCCGCACAATTCTAACGCACTCGCGCCGCGTCAGGCGCCTGCGCAGGCAGCGCCCCGCCGCCACTTCACAAGCAATCGCACCACGATCGCAAGCCCCGCCACCAGCATCGCCACCGGAACCACGTTCATGATCCACCACTGCGCTCCTTCCGGTTCCACCAGAATACGAGGGCCGTAGCGCTGCTTGTAATGGTCCAGAATCTCGCGCTCGGCGCGCCCGGCCGCCACCATCTCCTCGATCTCGGCGCGCATGGCCCTGGCTTGCTCGCTGTTGTGCGTAGCCACCACCTCCTGATAGCAGCACGGGGCGAGCAACGCGTGCTCCAGTTTTTCGACCAGAGCCCGCTGCGCGGGGCTCAGAACGGGCGCGGCCCAGAGCAAGGTCCCCAGAATCAGCGAGGTGAGCATCGCAACCCCAGTATGGCACGGCTGCGCGACCGCCTTCGCGGCAAGCCGCCGGCCTCATTCCAGCGGGATGAAAACATCCAGGATGGCGCGCGTGCGGGGGTGGTAAATGATCACCCGGCCTGCGATCACGGCGCGCCGGAGCTCAGGCGCAAGGGGCGACAGGCGTCGCTCTACCTCCACCGGGAGCGGCACCAGCCTCTTCTCCAGGCCCGGCGGCAGTTGTCCTTTGCGCACGAGCTGCTTTTCCAGTCCCGGCGGCAGGTCGCCGCCGCGCCTGGCCAACCCCGGAGGCAGGGCCGGGCCGAAGCTCCTGGCCCACTCCCGGAGAATCTGGCGGTCCGATTCGTTGAAGATCACGACCCCGGGCTTGGCGGGCGCACCGTGCGACCGTTTGCCGACGCCCTTTGCTTTCTCCTGACGGGCTGCGAGCAGCGGCGCCCATGACCCCAGAACCAGGCGTCTGCGTAACATCGGCGGGATGCCTCCTGCGCGCTTTGCTGCGCGGTCGTATCTTAACATAAGGCCCGCCGCTGGTGGCGCGGGCTGCCGCGCCCAGCTGGTCCCATCGGGCGAGGCGCGAGCAGTTGCGGTTGTAATAGCCACCCCGAGCCAGCGCCACCCCTTTTTCGAGTTGCGCCAGGGGCGCCGGATTTGTCCTGCCAGAACGAGGTTCCGGCTAACGACTGAATCGCTGCGGCAGAGGCGGCAGCCCGCCCGTAGGTACTTAGGAAGTCAGCGGCGAGGCGCCCGGCTTCAAGAGGTTCGTCAAGAGCGGGATCGTGCTGAACGCAGGCGCCGCGGTCGCTGTGGACATCCAACTCAGCGTGGGCGACACCACGGAACGAGTGGAAGTAACAGCTACCCTGCAAACCATCGCCACCGACACCAGCCAGGTTGGACGCCTGGTGGGGCGGGACCAGTTGCTGGACCTGCCCGTGGGCGGGCGCTCCTTCATCAACCTGATTGGCATCCAGGCCGGTGTGACAAATTCCGGTAACTTCAACTCTTTTAACTACGGCCCTTACGGAGTCGGTTCCTGGTACGTGAACGGGTCGCGCAGCTACCAGAATCTCTGGCAGATTGACGGTGTGGTCAACGTGCGCACCCGGGCAAACAACTTCCTCACTGGCACCATGAGTATTGACGCCGTCCAGGAAGTTCAGATCATCACCGCCGGTTTCAAGGCCGAGCACGGGCGCAACTCCGAATCCCAAATCAATTTTGTCACCAAGAGCGGCACTCAGTAGTTTCACGGCTCGGCTTACTGGTACGGGCGTAACGATAAACTCGACGCCAAGGGTTTCTTCGCTCTGAGGAAAGAGCACTTGCGCTGGAACGATTGGGGCTGGACGCTGGGGGCCCGATCTACATTCTTGGCAAGTGGAATACCGACAAGAGCCGCCTGTTCTTCTTCAACCAGGGGTTCAACAAGCGCCGGGCGGCAAGCACGAGCGTCGGTTGGGTGCCTCCCATGAAGCTCCGCGAAGGCAACTTCAACACGCCCTACCGCCCCTCAGGGCTCGCGGTTCCGGTCGATCCTTTGAGCAACCTGCCCTTCCCGGGCAACATCATTCCCAAGAGCCGCTTCAGCGGCAACGGCCATGGGTTCACCAAAGTGATCACCCAGCCCACTTTCCCGCTGATGTACACCGGCAATAACCTCGTGCGCAGTCTGCTCGTCCGCAACGACGTCAGCATCCATGCTACGAAGGTGGACTACAACTATCAGAGCTTGCGGATCACGGTGCGGGTCAACCAGACCGATACCTGGGATTACAGCCCGCAGAATTTCGCCATCGTCGCCACGCAGAACTACGACCGGCCCAAAAAGAAGGGCACGGTTCAGGTTACTACTACCTTCAGCCCCACCACGCGGAACGAGTTCCTGTTCGGCGCGACCGTGGACGTCAACAAGATCATGCCGACTGGGGAAGGCTTCGATCGCCGTACGTACGGCATAGACTTCCCCTATTTCTTCCCCATCGAACAGAAACTGATGCTGTACAAGCTGCCCAACGTGAGCGTCTCTGGCGTGGGATGCTTCACCGGCGGTCCCTACCCGTCCAAGAGCACGGGCCCGATCTACCAGTGACGTGACCATCTGACCAAGATGGTTTTCAATCACACACTCAAGTTCGGGGTCTACATCGAGGCGGCGCAGCAAAACGGCATGGATTCGGTGCTGGTCGGCGCCTCGGGCTCGAACCAGAACGGCGTGTTCTGGTTCCCCGCCTCGCGATCCAACCGGCTGACCAAGGGCAATGCCTGGGCGGACATGCTGCTCGGCAACTTTGACCACTACGAAGAGATCGGGCTCCGCGCCTACATCCCGTGGCGCAGCACGGCTTACGAGGCCTTCGCCCAGGATGGCTGGAAGGTAAGCCGCCAGCTCACGCTGGAGTGCGGCCTGCGGTGGTCCTATATGCCGCCGTTCCACAGCGCATGAGGCAACTTCCAGTCGTTCAACCCCAGGTACTACGACCCCAACCAGACTGTGACCGTGCGGGCGGACGGGACCATCGTGCCGGGCAGCGGCTTCCTCTACAACGGCATCACGCTGCCGGGCAGCGACTGGCCCAAGGCGGCCGTCGGGCGCGTGCCGTTCGCTTCCGATCCCGACTCCAAACGCCTGTTCCACGGACTTCCGAAGACCTTGACCGACGCTCACCAGCTTTGGGGACCGCGCTTCGGGTTCGCCTGGGACATCGCGGGCAAGCACCAGACTGTGGTGCGCGGAGGCTTCGGGATCTTCTACGACAGGATCACTTGCAATGACTGGTCGCATCCGGGCGGCGTCTCGCCCTTGCAGCCGGTCATCAGCATCAACAACGGCCAGGTGGACAACCCGGGCGGGACCGCGGCCGTCCGGCCCATTTTCCCCGTCCCCGGCTCGATGGTGGATCCGGTAAGCAAGAATCCCTCCAGCTACCAGTGGTCCCCGGGCATCCAGCACCAGCTCGTGCCTAAGTTGACCATGGACGTGGCCTATGTCGGGCGACAAGACCGGCACCTCTACAGCGGCCTGGATTATAACCAGCCGCCCCTGGGCGCCAGCTACGCCAACCCCGGCAAGGCGCTCGATTCGTTGCCGCCTTTCGCCGGTTTCTCTTACATCCGCTTTACCGAAAACGCATACAACGGGAACTATAACGGCTTGCAGGTGACTGTTACCCGCCGTCATTCGAGCGGTTTCCAATACTCGTTCGCTTACACACGGCCCAAAGCCGTGAACGAGGCCGAAGGCTTCGGCGGCATGGCTTTGAACAAGTACAATACCCACCAAGGACGTTACGGGCGGGCCGGTTACAACCGCCCGCACATGCTGAACATCTCGTACATTTACGAACTGCCGCTCATGCGCCGGCAACGAGGCGTCTTGGGCACGATTCCGGGAGGCCGGCAGATATCTGGATTGACCATGTTCCAGAGCGGCATGCCCACGGGCATCGGCGTGTCGGGCGATCTGTCCGGCACCGGCCAGGGCGCCCGGCCCGTCTGGGTAAGGAACCCGAACCTGCCCAAGAACCAGCGCACGCTGACGCGCTATTTCGATACGGGAGCCGTGATCGCCCCGACCCCGCCGAGCTGGGCGAACCTCGGGCGCAATGTGCTGGTTCGCCCTGGCATCAACGACTGGGACATGGCCTTCGCCAAGAATTTCCGGCTGCACGAGGCCAGGCGCCTCCAGTTCCGCGTGGAGATGTACAACGCATTCAATCACCCGCAGTTCAGCGATGTCTCCACCACGCTCGGCGCAGGCAACTTCGGTTACGTGACCGGTGCGAGGGACCAGCCGATGATCCAGTACAGCTTGAGGCTGGATTTCTGACTTAAGCTGGGACCGTCGAAGTTGGCGCAGGGCGGCTCACTTCTCGCGATGGACGGTCGCGATCCGGCGCCGGCTGCCGCAGCGAGCGGCGGGCCGCTCGCCCTACGCCACGGTGGGTCGAGCGCCAAGCTTCCTGACGCCGGGAACGCAAGCAAGACCCAGAAAGGCACGTCTTGATCGCCCGAAATCGCCCCAATTGCCGCATCCGTCCCGAGCCAGGCCGCGTGGTCCAGGCCGGGGCGAGCCGAGCTGCCCGCCACCGCTTTGTTGCCCCAACGGGCACCCGGTCCACGGACGCTCGCCGCGCGCTGCAAGCGGCTGGTCTCACGCCGCGATCCCGTCGCAGCCAACGAGCTCCGGGCGCATGGAGCTGTCAAGCCGACAGGCGCGTCCGATCGTGCCACGCTGAGGTTCCCTCACAAGGCACTGCCGTAGGGGCAGCGGCCGCGCCACGAGCGGCCGGCGCTGTGCCATGCTGATGCTCATGGCGCGAGCCGGCAGGTCCGGACGCAGGGCACCTTTGGCCGCCGGCCGCGCCTGATGCCATCGAGACGCATCATGCAGGGCGGGCATCGCAAAACAACCAGCCGGGCTTCGGCCGGCGCTTCCCTTCCCGTCTTCACCAGCGAGCAGGTTTGCCGGCTGGCGGGAATCACGCCGCGGCAGTTGCAGTGGTGGGATGAGAGGGCGGTGGTGCCGACGAGCAAGCAAAGCAGGCAACGCGCTTTCACCTCGGCCGATGTGCTGCTGCTGTGCGTGCTGGCCGAACTTCGGAGCAAGGGGCTTTCGTTGCAGAAGGCGCGGCGGGTCGTGAAATGGCTCCACCCGCGCGCGCCAAGCCCGGATGCAAAGGGTTCGTCCTGGTATCTGCTCACCGATGGCCAGGCGTTCTACTTGGAGGAAAGTCCCCAGGCGGTCATTGCGCAAGCTGGCCAGGCAGCCCCCGCCGATGTGGCTGGTAGCGGTGAGCGAACTAGCGGTGCGCATCGAGGCCGCCCGGGAACAGGCCGAGCGCGCCCAGCAGGCCCAGGGGCGCAAACACGCCGCCGACCGCCAGCTCTCGCTGTTCGACTGATGGGGCCCGGCGCCCCCGGCGGCGCAGCGCTGCCGTGACGCAGGCGCGTCGCGAGCGCGCGCCGAATCGCGGACCGATCGAGCCAGCGCCGGGCCGGCCGAGCGGGTGCGCCGCACGTCTGCTGTTCGCGCCCGCGCTAAACTATCCCCGAGCACGGGAGGCCTCCACCATGACCGTTACGCGACGCGATGTGTTGAAATCCGCGGCGGCCGCAGCTACGGCGGGTACTGGTCGAGGCCAGAGCGCCACCCGCATGATCGGAATTCAGATCGGCGCCGTGTCGTTTCTCGATGAAGGCGTCGAGCGGGTGCTGGACATCCTCCAGGAGAAGGCCGCCGTCAACACCCTCTTCGTCGCCACCTTTACTTACGGGCGCGGCATTGCCGGTCGCCAGGTGCCCGGGCAGCCGTTTCCCGATCACGGCAAACAGGAGTACGACCTCGATTTCCGCGGCGGTTGCTTCACCCGCATGCGCCCGGAATTTTACAAGGACACCGTGCTCAAGGATGTGCGCTCGCGCGATTACGGCGACTACGACGTGCTCGAGGCGGTGATCCCCGCCGCGCGTCGCCGCGGCCTGAAGGTCATCTGCTGGTACGAAGATGTCTGGCGCAACGACGTGCCCGGCATCGAGAAGGTGCAGGAGGTGGATCTTTACGGGCGCCGCGGCTCGCGCACTTGCCTGAACCATCCCGATCACCGCGCCTTCCTGACCGGCATCGCGGAGGATTGGGCCCGCAGCTACGACATTGACGGGGTCATGTGGGGCTCGGAGCGTCACGGCGCGCTGGGAATGGCGCTTGGGGCCAGCCACGGGGGGCGCAGCAGCGATCCCTCGCGCGTGGGCTGCTTCTGCCCGCACTGCGAGAAAAAGGCTCGCGAGCGCGGCATCGCGGTGGAGCGCGTCAAGCAGGGTTACCGTGTGCTCGAGGACTACGTCCGCTCCTCGCGCGCAGGACGCCGGCCGGTGGACGGCTACTTCGTGCAGTTCCTGCGCATCATCATGCGCTACCCCGAAATTCTGACCTGGGAGCAGTTCTTCCACGACAGCCTGCGCGAGTGCTACCGGCTGATCTACCAGCGCGTCAAGTCCGCGCGGCCGCAGGCGCTGGCAGGCTGGCACATCTGGCACAACAATTCCTTCAGTCCTTTCTACCGCGCCCAGCAGGATCTCAGAGAACTGGCGCCCTTCTCGGACTTCTTGAAGATCGTCATGTACCACAACTGCGCCGGCGAGCGCATGGCCAGCTACATTGAGAGCGTGCAGCAGCACATCTTCGCCGACATGAGCAAGGAAGAAGCGCTCGGCTTTCACTACCGGGTGATGAACTTCGTCGAGCGCGGCTACGAGCAGATTCCCTACACCGGATTTTCCCCCGATTACGTGGCGCGGGAGACCCGCCGCGCGCTGGAGGCGGTAGCCGGCACGCCGGTGCGCATCTGGCCCGGCATTGACATTGACATCCCCACCGCGCTCGAACACTCGCGCTCGACGCCGCCCGCAACTAGGTCCGCGGTGCTGGCGGCCTTGCGCGCCGGCGCGCACGGCGTCCTGCTCTCGCGCAAGTACTCCGAGATGCGGCTGGCGAATCTGGCCGCCGCGGGCGAGGCGGTGCGTGCGTTCGGGCCGTGAGCGGGAGAAAGACCATGGGCGCCGATGACTCGATGACCATCACGCGCCGCGAACTGCTGGCAGGCGGCGCCTGGCTTTCTCTGCCTGCACGCAGCGCGGGACCCGAGCCCTGGTACCGGCGCGTCTGTCGCTGGGGTCAGACCAACATCACCGAGCAAGACCCTGAGCGCTACGACATCGACTGGTGGCGAAAGTTCTGGAAGCGCACCGCCGTGCAAGCCGTGATCATCAATGCCGGCGGCATCGTCGCCTATTACCCGAGCAAGTTTCCTCTCCATTACCGCGCCAAATTTCTGGGCGACCGCGACCTGTTCGGCGAGCTGGTGGAAACGGCGCACCGCGACGGCATCTACGTCATGGCGCGTATGGATTCCAGCCGTGCCGGCGAAGAGTTCTACCGCGCTCACGCGGACTGGTTCGCGCACGATGGTGAGGGCAAACCTTACCGCGCGGGCGACCGCTACCTGGCCTGCATCAACGGGCCTTATTACGAGGAGTACCTGCCTGCGCTGCTCCGGGAGATCGCCGAACGATACCATCCTGACGGATTCACCGACAACAGTTGGGCGGGCCTGGGTCGCGACAGCATCTGCTACTGCCGCCACTGCGAGCGCAGGTTCCGTGAAGCCACCGGGCTGGCGTTGCCTGTCGCGGTCGACTGGGACGATCCCGCCTATCGCCGCTGGATCCTGTGGAGTTACCAGCGGCGCATCGAGATCTGGGAACTGAACAACCGCACCACCCGGGCTGCCGGCGGCCCGGACTGCATCTGGTCGGGCATGGTCAGCGGCTCGCTGGCCGGCATGGCGGCCAGCCTGCGCGACCTGCGCCAGATCGCCCGCGGCGCCGCCATCGTCATGCTTGATCACCAGCGCCGCGACGATGCGCTCGGCTTCTCGCAGAACGCCGAGCTGGGCAAGCGCCTCCACGAGCTGGCCGGCTGGGACAAGCTGGCGCCCGAAAGCATGGCCATGTACCTGAACCATCCCGGCTACTTCCGCGTCGCGAGCAAGCCGCCGGCAGAAGCCCGCATGTGGATGATCGCGGGCATCGCGGGTGGCTTGCAGCCTTGGTGGCATTTCGTCGGCGCCTGGCACGAAGACCGGCGCATGTATCGCACACCGGAGCCGGTCATGCAATGGGTGAAAGACAACGAGGAGTACCTGGCACGCCGCGAGCCGGTAGCCTGGGTGGGCCTGGTCTGGTCGCAGCGCAACACGGATTTCCTTGGGCGCGAGGAGGCAGCCGATCGCGTGGAAGCTCCCTACTACGGGTTCATGCACGCGCTGGTGAGGGCGCGCATCCTGTATGTCCCGGTGCATGCGGATGACATCGCCCGGGTAGCGGGTCGCCTCAGGCTGCTCATCCTGCCCAATCTCGGCGCCATGAGCGGCGCGCAGTGCACGGCCGTCCATCGCTTTGTCGAAGCCGGGGGCAGCTTGCTCGCCACCGGTTCCAGCTCGCTTTATGACGAGTGGGGCGATCCAAGGGCCGATTACGCGCTAGCGGATCTTTTCCGGGCGCATCTGGATGGGCCGGCGCCACGGCTGCCAGCGCGTCGCGATCCCGCATCGCGCGCACAGCGACCCCAGCTCCCGTCCGAGCACACTTACCTGAGATTGCATCCCGAGCGCCGCGGCCTGGTAGATGGCCCTCGGGCGGGCGATGAACCCGCGCCCGCTACGGCCCGCCATCCCGTACTGCGCGGCTTCGAGGAAACCGATCTCATCCCCTACGGCGGAACGCTGCTGCCTCACCGCATTGATCCTGGCGTGATCGTCCCCCTCACCTTCGTACCCGCGTTCCCGACTTACCCTCCCGAGTTCGCCTGGATGCGAACCACGCACACGCAAATGCCGGGACTGGTGCTTCGCGAGCTCGGCCGCGCGCGAATCGCGTTCATGCCCGCGGATCTCGATCGCTGGTACTTCCGTTATCATCTGCCCGATCACGGCAACCTGCTGGCCAATGTGGTGCGCTGGTGCGCGGCCGATGCAACGCCGCTCGAAGTGCAAGGCCCGGGTTTGCTGGATTGCCACCTGTACCGCCAGCAGCGGCGTCTCGTTCTGCACGTGGTGAACCTGACCAGCGCCGCAGCCTGGCGCGCGCCGCTGGAAGAGTTGGTCGCGGTCGGGCCGTTGAAGGTGGTCATTCGTTTGCCTGCCGGCGTTGCGCCGTCTCGCGCCATGGCGCGGGTCACCGGCCGCGCGCTCAGGCTTGAGGTGCGACAAGGCCGCGCATGGCTGGAAATCCCGGTTGTGCGCGATCACGAAATGGTCGTTCTCGAGTGAGCGGCGAAGCCAGCACCGGCGCGTCGCTACCATGAAGGGCGCCAGCGCTTCCATCGCACCCTTGTCGAGTATGCCCGGGGTCAAGGCCCCCAAATTCCCTCTGCCGCGCGCAGCGCAAAGTTGACACCCCGGTATTGAGGTAATAAAATACTTGGGGATTCGGAGCCGCGCCGGGGTTGCGCGGCGGAGGTTAGTCCGGATCCCGGGGCTTGGGTCCCCCAGAGGCTTGTCACGGAGAGAAACGATGTCACGTCACTTTGCTTGCATCGCACTGGTGTTGCTGCTTGCCGCCGGCCTCTGCCTGGGGCAGGACCCGCGCGGCACCATCGCCGGGCGCGTGGTGGACCCGCAAGGCGCGGTGATCCCCAACGCGACCGTCATCGTCACCAACACAGAAACCAACGTCACCACGCGCACTGTAACCAACGAGACAGGCTACTTCGAGATCAGCCTGTTGAATCCAGGCAACTACTCGGTGGCCGCCGAGGCGCCGGGCTTCAAGCGCACCGTCCAGACCGGCCTGGTCCTGCAAGTAGCCGGACGCTTGAACCTGACCTTGCAGCTTCAAGTCGGCCAGATCGCGGAAACAGTGGAGGTCGTCGCTCAGGCGCCCCTGCTGGACACCACCACGGCCTCGGGCGGGCGCGTCATTGACACCCGTCAGATCCAGGAGCTGCCCTTTTCCGACATGAACCCGTTCGCCATGGCCACCCTGGCCCCGGGCATGCACTGGACCGGGCAGCCCGAGTACCGCCGCCCATTCGATAACGCCGGCACCTCCTCGTTCAACACCATGGGCGGCGTGGGCTCGAACGAGTACTCCATTGACGGCATGCCGGTCACCGGCACCGGCCGCCGCGTGGGCTTCGTTCCCTCTTCGGAAGCGGTGGAAGAGTTCAAGCTCGAGACGCTGGCGATTGACGCCTCCTACGGGTACACCTCGGGCGCGGTGGTCAACGTCATGACCAGGGCCGGAACCAACACGTACCACGGCTCGCTTTTTGACCAGCACTGGCAGCAGCGATGGAACGCTACGCCGCACTTCACCCGCCTGCTTTGGGAGCGCGACGTGCGCGAGGGCAAGAAGAAGCCCAGCGACCCCAAGCAGGCGCCCGGCCGCTCGAACGACTTCGGCTTCGACCTGGGCGGCCCCTTCCGCATCCCCAAGGTTTACAACGGGCGCGACAAGTTCTTTTTCTATTTCCAGTACAACGGCATCTACCAGAAGAAAGCCGAGACCACCGGCTCCATCAATCGCACCGTGCCCAAGATGGCCTGGCGGCAGGGCGATTTCTCCGACCTGCTGGCCATTGACGCCGTCAAGTACACGGTTTATGATCCGCGCTCGGCGCGCGAGATAGGCGGCCGCGTGGTGCGCACGCCGTTCCCCGGCAACAAAGGCGTGCCGGTGCTCAACCCCGTGTACAAGTTCTACGAGCCGCTCTATCCCAAACCCAACGACGTGCCTGGGCTGGTCTCGCCCGAGGGCATCAACAACTACTATGCCGTCAACATGCCCAAGGACGAGCGCTTCAATTCGATCGTCAACCGCTGGGACTACAACATCAACGAGCGCCAGCGACTGTTCGCCCGCTGGTATTGGAACCACCGGCTGGCCGACGAGTACGACTGGACCTACGAGACCAAGCGCGGCCTGCATACCAATGGCCTGGTGCGTATCAACAAGGGCGGGGGCGGCAGCTACATCTGGACGCTCTCCAACACCACGGTCATGGATCTGGGGTTGAGCTGGACCCGATTCAATGAGGGTTCCGAGCGTCCCATCCAGACGGCTTACAAGCCCACCAGCGTGGGGCTTCCCTCCTACCTCGACGCCAAGGCGGACAAGTGGCACACGCTTCCGCGGATGGTGATCAACGGCGTGGAAACGGTGGGCGATTCCTATCCGGCCATTGGGATCCGCGGCACCACCGGCGAGGCTCGGGTGCAATTTACCACCGTTCGCGGCTCTCACTCGTTCCGCTACGGCTGGCAGGAACGCCGCTACTGGACCACGACCGCCGGCCCCGGCTACTCCTCTGGCACCTTTACCTTCAACAATTACTACACCCGCCAGGCGGATAACACCACCACGGCCTCCGACCTGGGCCTGGCATGGGCGGCCTTCATGATGGGCCTGCCCTCCAGCATCTCGATCGACACTAACGACACGGCCATCTGGAGCACGCGCTACCGCGGCATTTTCTTCCAGGATGACTGGCGCGTGACGCGCAAGCTCCAGCTCCAGCTCGGGTTGCGCTACGAGCGACAGGGTGGGATTACTGAACGGTTCAACCGCGGCATCGCCGGCGGCTTCGATTTCGACTACAAACCGCCTTTCGCGGATATAGTCGAAGCAGCCTACGCCAAGAACCCGTTGCCCGAACTGCCTGCGTCCCAGTTCAGGGTCCGTGGCGGCACGTACTACCTCGGCCAGAAGTACAAGACCTACACCGACGGCAACCACCTTTTCATGCCGCGCATCGGCATGGTCTACCAGCTCACGCCCAAGACCGTATGGCGGATCGGCTACGGCTGGTACTATGACGTGTTCAACTCCAACAACGACCGGCCCAGCCAGGATGGCTTCAGCCAGCCGACCTCGACCGTGATCAGCACCGATCGCGGCCTCACCATTTGCTGTGGGGTGGGGGATGTCGCTAATCTATCGGCCACGCGCAACCCCATGGTGGACCCGTTCCCGGTGCGGGCCGATGGGACCCGCTTCGATACGCCGTACGGCAACACCCTCGGGCCGATCATCCGCCAGGGTCGGGGCTGGAGCTTTGTGCCTCGCAACTACAGGCCGTCCTGGCAGCAGCGCGGGCGCATCGGCTTCCAGCGCGAGATCACGACCGACATGGTCTTCGAGGCGGCTTACGATGGCGCCTACTCCCGCATCCCCGTCTCGCAGACCATCAGCTACCTGCCGCCGCAGTACTGGGCCTACGGGCTCACCCGCAACCAGGCCATTGACGACGATCTGAACCGCAGCGTGCCCAACCCGTTCAACATCAACAATCTCGCAGCGCTGCAAACCACTGACCCCAAGGTGTACAACTACCTGCGTACCCTGGGATTCTTCACCGGCACCACGATCCGCAAGCACCAGTTGCTGCGGGCCTTCCCCAACATGAACGGGCTGAGCGGCCTGCGACCCGGCGTCGATTTCGGCGACTCGCGCGGCATCAACATCTACCACGACATCCAGCTCCGGCTGGAGCGGCGCTTCTCCAAGGGCTTTCAGACCGCGGTGATGTACACCTGGTCCAAGGGCAGCGAATCGGACTTCTACGCCAACGAGTTCGATTCCAAGCCCTCGTTCCGGCCTCAGGACGCCATCCGGCCTAACCGCACGGTCTGGAGCGCCATCTGGGAGCTGCCCTTTGGCAAGGGCCGCAAGTGGGTAACCCAGAATCCCGTCCAGCACATCATCGGCGGCTGGCAGCTTAGTTGGGTCTACCAGTTCCAGATGGGGCCGCCCACGAGCTGGGGCAACCGTTTCTTCTACGGCGATATCTCGAAGATCGCCGATCTGTTCAGGCACGACGAGGTCCGCAAGAGCGACATCCACCGCTGGTTCGACGGCTCGATTCGCTATACCGGCCCCGGTCCCGTGCCCCAGGGCTTTGTCGGCTTCGAGGGCCGCACCGCCATGCAGCCGGGCTCTTACCACGTGCGGGTGTTCCCCACGCGGCTCGATTCGCTGCGCGAGGATGGCATCCGCAACTGGGACGTCAAGATCAAGCGCGTGTTCCGGATCACCGAGCGCCTGCGCACCAGCTTCGACGTGGACCTGCTCAACGCCACCAACCACACCAACTTCGCGGGTCCGGTGACCGACCCGACCCGCGCCGATTTCGGCATGGTCAACACGCAGCGGGGCCTCAGCCGTGTGATCCAGTTCAACCTGCGCATAGACTTCTAAAGCGCATCCGGCAAGACCCAGAGGGCGGGGCGCCCGGCGCTCCGCCCTTTTTGTTTTGGCCCGCCATCCTATACTGAAATCCAGGATGGCGGACGTCCCTTTCGTGCACCTGCACTGCCACACCGACTACTCGCTGCTGGATGGGGCTTGCGAAATCAATCAATTGATGCGGGCAGCCGCCGAGTTGGGCATGCCCGCCATCGCATTGACCGATCACGGCAACCTGTTCGGCGCGGTGCAGTTCTACAACGCTGCGCGCAATCACGGGCTGCACCCCGTCATCGGCTGCGAAGTCTACGTCGCGCCGCAGGGCCTGAAGACGCGCTCGGAGAAGTATCATCACCTCGTTCTGCTGTGCGAAACACAGGAGGGCTACCGCAACCTCATCCAACTGGTCACCACCGGCTACCTGGAGGGCTTCTACTACAAGCCGCGCATTGACAAGAACCTGCTGGCCCGCCACTCCAAAGGTCTCATCGCGCTCTCCGGTTGCCTGAAAGGCGACGTCAGCGAGGCGCTGGCGGCTGAGCGCTACGAGGAAGCCCGCCGGCTCGCCTACACCTGGCTGGACATCTTCGGCAAGGGCAACTTCTTCCTCGAACTGCAAGAACACGGTTTGCCGCAGGACCGGCTGGTGGTTCCCGGCCTGGTCCGGCTCTCGCAGGAAACCGGCATCCCGCTGGTGGCCACCAATGACACTCACTACCTGCGCCGCGAAGACGCCCGCGCGCACGAGATCCTGCTGTGCATTCAGACGGGCAAGACCATGAGCGATCCCTTACGGCTGCGCTGGCCCACGCCGGAGTTCTACCTCAAATCGCGCGCCGAGATGATGCAGCTTTTCGGCGAGCTGGAGGACGCTCTGGACCGCACCTGGGAGATCGCCCAGCGCTGCCAGGTGCGGCTGGACCGCATTGCGGACCCCTTCCCCAAGTTCGACGTCCCCGAGGGCCACACCATCGACACCTACTTCGAGTGGGTGGCGCGGCAGGGCTTCGAGAAGCGCCGGCCACGCCTGGAAGCGTTGCGCGCCGCAGGCCGCCTCAAGCACGATCTGGCCGAGTACGAGGAACGGCTCGACCGGGAGATCCGCACCATCCGGCAGATGAAGTTCTCCAGCTACTTCCTGATCGTTTGGGACTTCATCCGCTTCGCGCGCGCGCAGGGCATTCCCGTGGGCCCGGGGCGCGGCTCCGCGGCCGGCAGCCTGGTCAGCTACGCCATGGGCATCACCGACATCGACCCGCTTCAGTACGGCCTGCTGTTCGAGCGCTTCCTGAACCCCGAGCGCGTCAGCCTGCCCGACATAGACATTGACTTTTGCACCTACCGGCGCGGCGAGGTCATACAGTACGTCGCCGAAAAGTACGGGCGCGACCGCGTGGCCCAGATCATCACCTTCGGCACGCTGGGGGCGCGCGCTGCCATCAAGGACGTAGGCCGGGCGCTCGATATGAGCTACGCGGAGGTCGACCGGGTCACCAAGCTCATCCCCAACGTGCTCAACATCACGCTGGACGAAGCTTTGCGCATGGAGCCCGCGCTGGTGGAGGCGGCCACCAAGGACCCGCGCGTGGCCGAAGTCATCGAGACCGCACGCCGCCTGGAGGGCCTGGCGCGCAACGCCTCGGTGCACGCCGCCGGCGTGGTCATTTCGCCGGTTCCCCTCCAGGAACTGGTGCCGCTGTACAAGACCAACAAGGAGGAAATTGTCACCCAGTTCGACATGCAGGGTCTCGAGCAGCTCGGCCTGCTCAAGATGGACTTCCTCGGCCTGACCACGCTCAGCCTGATCCATGATGCCCTGCGCCTGATCCAAACCCATTGCGGCGAGAAGCTCGTGCTGGAGGAGCTGCCGCTCGACGACGCAAAGACCTTCGAAATCTTCGCCCGCGGCCTGACCAGCGGCGTCTTCCAGTTCGAATCCGCGGGCATGCGCGACCTGCTGCGACGCGCCCAGCCCAGCCGCTTCGAAGACCTGATCGCACTGAACGCGCTGTACCGCCCCGGTCCTATCCAGGGCGGGATGATGGATGACTTCATCGAGCGCAAGCATGGCCGCCGCCCCGTGGTCTACGAACTACCCGAACTGCGCGAGATCCTAGAGGACACTTACGGCGTCATCGTCTACCAGGAACAGGTCATGCAGATCGCGCACAAGCTGGCTGGCTATTCGCTGGGCGAGGCCGACATCCTGCGCCGCGCCATGGGCAAGAAGAAGCCTGAAGAGATGGCGGCGCAGCGCGATCGCTTCATCCAGGGCGCCACCGCCCGCGGCTGCCCGCGCAGGAAGGCGGAGAAGCTGTTCGATCTGATGGAGCAGTTCGCCGGCTACGGCTTCAACAAGTCGCACTCGGCCGCTTACGCCTACCTGGCCTACATCACCGCCTACCTGAAGGCGCACTATCCGGTCTACTTCATGGCCGCGCTGCTGACTTCGGAAACGGGCAACAGCGCCAAACTCGTGCGCTACATCAACGAGTGCCGCGAAATGGGCATCCACGTGCTCCCGCCCGACGTCAACACCAGCCAGTGGAGCTTCACCCCCGACGGCCAGGCCATCCGCTTCGGCCTGGGCGCCATCAAGAATCTTGGCCAGACCGCGGTAGATGCCATTCTGGAGGCCAGGCGCGAGGTGGGCCGCTTCCGCTCGCTTTATCACTTCTGCGAGCATGTGGACCTGAGCGCGCTCAATCGTCGCGTGCTCGAGAATCTGATCAAAGCCGGCGCCATGGATTCCCTGGGCGGGCGCCGCGCCCAACTGCTGGCCGCCCTGGACGGCGCCATCGAAGCAGGCCAGCGCGCCTGGCGCGATCGGCTCAACGGGCAGGCCGCGCTTTTCGGCGGCTGGCACCAGCAGGAGTCCGAAGACAAGTCCCTTCCCGACGTTCCCGAGTGGGAACCCGGGCAAAAGTCGGCGTTCGAGAAAGAGGTGCTGGGCTTCTACGTCACCGGCCACCCGCTGGAGCAGTACGCGGAGAAGATCCGCGAGCTGGCCACTCACAACAGCGAGACCCTGGAAGGTGTGCAGCGCGGGGCGCAGGTCGCTATTTGCGGGATGCTCACCAACTTGCAGCGGCGGCGCTCCCGTGAGGGCCGCCCGTGGGCTTCAGCCCAGCTTGAAGATCTCTACGGCTCGGTCGACCTGGTCGTCTTCGGGCAGAGCTACGAACGGCTCAGCGCCGAGCTGACAGAAGGAGAAGCGGTCCTGGTGCGCGGTTCTGCCCTGCCCGAGGAAGGCGGCCCGCCCAAGGTCTCGGTCCAGGAAGTCATCCCGCTGGCGGTCGCCAGCCCCCAGCTTCCCGCTCTGATCTCGATCCGCGTGCCCTTGCCCAGGGGGGGCGAAGGCGACACGGCCGAAGCCCTGGCCCGCCTGTTCGAGCGCAAGCCCGGTCCCACCGAAGTCCGGCTCCGGCTGGAACGGCCGCGCGACTTTTCGCTAATCTTGGATATTAGCCAGAAAGTCCAGCCCGATCGCGAGTTCCAGCAGGAGGTCGAGCGGATATGCGGTCCCGACGCCCTGGAAGTGCTGGCTGGGTGAAAGCGTGGATCGCTGAGGTTCTTCCATGACCGACGCAGCAGCGCAAGCGCCCGCCCCGGGCAGCGGCGAGCTCAACATCGCCTGGCACAGGGTCCAACTGGCCCGCCACCCCAAGCGGCCCCATTCACTGGATTACATCCAGCGCCTGTTCACCGACTTCCAGGAAATCCACGGCGACCGGCGCTTCGGCGACGACCCGGCCATCGTCTGCGGCATGGCTTTCTTCGAAGGCCGGCCCATCATGATTGCCGCCCAGCAGAAGGGTCGCGACACCAAGCAGAAGCTTTACCGCAACTTCGGGATGCCCAAGCCCGAGGGCTACCGCAAGGCCCTTCGCGTCATGCAACTGGCCGCCAAGTTCGGCCGTCCCATCCTGACGCTGCTCGATACGCCCGGCGCTTACCCGGGCATCGACGCCGAGGAGCGCGGCCAGGCCGAGGCCATCGCCACCAATCTCCGCGAAATGGCGCGCCTGCGCTCGCCCGTGATCGTCATCTGCATCGGCGAGGGCGGCAGCGGCGGGGCCCTCGCGCTGGGCGTGGGCAACCGCGTCTACATGCTGGAGAACGCCATCTACAGCGTGATTTCGCCCGAAAGCTGCGCGGCCATCATTTACCGCGACGCCAAGCTGGCCGAGCGCGCCGCCGCCGCTCTCAAGCTGACCGCGCAGGATCTCTATCGGCTGGGCTTGATCGACGGCATCATCCCCGAGCCGGGCGAAGGCGCGCATACCGATTGGGACGCCGCTGCCGCGCGCATCCGGGAAACCCTGCGCCAGGCGCTGGACGAACTGGCGCCTTTAACTCCCGAGCAACTCGTCGAGCAGCGCTTC
>JBMFPL010000009.1:0-3202 GCA_049969115.1 Bryobacteraceae bacterium
CGAGCGCCTGATTAGGCTGCTCACCACGGTCTTCACGGGATGGCTGGGCTACCTGCTGCTGTTCGGCGTGGTCTTCGCCGAAACCGGCCTGCTGACGGGTTTCTTCCTGCCCGGGGACTCCTTCCTGTTCACGGTGGGCGTGGTGGCTGGCGCAGGTCAGTTGCGATTGGGCTGGGTCTGGGCGGTGCTGATCACGGCTGGCATTCTCGGTGATTCCACTGGCTACTGGCTGGGCCGCCGCACCGGGCCCGTGATCTTCCGCCGGCCCGATTCGCGCTTTTTCAAGCGGGAGCACCTGATCCGCTCGCAGCAGTTCTACGAAAAGTACGGCGGCCGCACCATCGTCATCGCCAAGTTCCTTCCCATCCTCCGCACTTTCGTTCCCTTCCTGGCAGGCGTTTCCCGCATGCCCTACCCGCGCTTTGTGGTCTTCAGTGCCAGCGGCGTCATTGGGTGGGTGGCTACCATCACCACGTTGGGCTACCGTCTCGGCGGCGTGCCCTTCGTGAGGCGGCATTTCGACAAGGTGATCCTCGCCATCATCCTGGTCTCGCTGATCCCGGTGATCTCGGAATCGCTGCGAGCCCGTCGCCGCAAGCCTGCCCTGGAGCCTGTGAGCGCCGCGCCGCCCGCGGATGTCCCTTGACCCGCCGCTGCCCTCTCGCCCAGCGCGCAGCAGCGTGAGTCATCGCGAACCGACGCGGGCGCCGGTTAGCGCTGCCCCGTCAACCGGCGTACAGCGGGGCCACCGCCACCAGGCCGAGGCCGATCGCGAAAAGCGTCAGCATCAAGCCCAGCAGAAGCTTCAACCTGCCCGTGGCGCCTCGGAACTCTTTCCAAACCAGCAACCCCCACAGGGCGCTGATCAGGGTTGCTCCCTGCCCGAGCGCGTAACTGATCGCCGGCCCCACTTGCACCTGGCGCGGTGCGCTGGCCGCCACGAAATTGGATATCGTGCCCGTGGCCCAGACCATGCCCCCGGCGATCCCCAGCGAGTGCTGCTTCAGCGTGCCCTTGAAGTAATCCAGGATTTCCACCGGCTCGCCCTGCACCGGCACATTCATGAAAAAGAGATTGAAAACAAAAGTCGAGGAAAAGACGCCCACTGCGAAGATGAAAGCGATGGCGTAAGGCCCCAGTCCCGACTCACCCTGCTTGCCCAGCTCGACCAGGGGGTAGAAAGAACCCATGAGCACGCCGCTGGCCAGGCTGAGAAGAATTCCTTTCCAGCTCACGCGCGGCGCGGTACTGCGCGTCTGGCCCGCTTTGATGCGCTCTCTGGCCTGGGCCAGCGCATGCGCGCGGTAAGCCACCGCGTCCACCACGATGGCTGCCACCACGATCGCGACCCCGCCGAACAGCAGCGTGGGGTTGCCCTGGGGGTTGATGGCGTAATTCCATATGACGCCGATCACCAGCGCCAGGCCGATGCCGACCGGGAAAGCCACCGCCAGCCCGGCCACAGCAATCGCCGCCACCAGCAGCATATTGGCGAGATTGAACACGACGCCGCCGGCGAAGCCGTAAGCCATGTTGCGCTTGCCGGCCTGCATCAGGTCATCCAGGAATGTGAGGCCGTCGTAACCCAGGGTGCCGAAGGTGAAGGCCGCCACGGTAGCAGCCGCCAGCACGCCGAAAGCATAATCGAAGTAATACAACTCGAAGCGCCATCTGCCTGCCAGTTTGTAAGTGTTGGCCCACGATCCCCAGCAGAGCATGGAGAGAATGGTCAGCAACAGCGCGCTGGCGTAGGTGTCGGGTAGAATCATCCTGCTGCCTCGTGAAATGCCGACTTTACAATGGGGCGGCGCGCACGGTCAAGCCCGGCTTTCCGGTGCTGCGCCTTAGGCTGGTCCGCCTGTTCCATGGCCCGCCGGGTGGTGTGGCCCGAATCTTGTGCGCCAGAGGCGCTTTCGATGGTGCCGAGCTCCGCTTGGCGCATCTGTCCTAAGTTACGCGCGCTGCTGTGGAACGGCTTCCCGTTGCGCCGCCCGCGGCGCGACCAGCTTTTCAAGCGACCGGAGTCGCCATCCCGCCGCGCGCCCCTCGCTCTTGCCCCCGCGCCCGACCGGCGACTTCTTGCCTGCGCGCGGGTTCCCAATGCCGCACTGCCGCTGCTCCTGGCAAGCTCTTCGCGCCGCTCCCGCCCCGCCGCGCCCTGTGCGATGCTGTGGGCATGATCAAGCCCACGCGACGCGACCTGATGCGCAGCGTTTCCGTTCTCGCCGCGCCCGCCTGGCAGGCCGGCCGGCCCACTGTCCGCGGCTTGCACCTGAGCGCTCCCCGGCCTGAGGAGACCGATCTTGCCGTTCGCTTCATTCGCGAGGCCCTGCCCAGGGAGGGAGTGAACCTTCTGGTTCTCGAGTTCGGCTACCGCTACCGTTTCAGCCGGCGTCCGGAGGTGCATGACGAAGGGGCTCTCGGTCCCGAGGAAGTCGCGCGGTTGGTCGAGGCCTGCCGGGACTCAGGTGTCCGCTTGATCCCCCAGATCAACTGCCTCGGCCACCAGTCCTGGTCCAGGAACACTTTCGCCCTCCTGCGAGCCCACCCTGAGTTCGACGAAACTCCCGGCAAGTATCCCAACAACGAGGGCATTTACTGCCGCAGTTACTGCCCGCTGCACCCGGAAGTACATGCCGTGCTTTTCGACCTCATAGACGAGCTGGCTGAAGCCTGCCGGGCCGACGCCTTCCATGTGGGCATGGACGAGGTCTTCCTCATCGGCGAGCAGGATTGTCCCCGCTGCCGTGGACGCAACAAGGCGGAGCTGTTCGCTGGAGAAGTCAAGGCGTTGCGCGATCACCTGGCGGCGAAGGGCAGGCAGATGTGGATGTGGGGCGACCGTTTTCTCGACGGCGCCCGCACCGGCTTGGGCAAATGGGAAGCCAGCATGAACGACACGCACCCGGCCGTGGACCTGGTTCCCCGCGACGTGGTGATCTGCGACTGGCATTACGAGAAAGCGCCGCCCACGGCTGCGTGGTTCGCCACCGAGGGATTCCCCGTGGTGAGTTCGCCGTGGCGCAAGCCCGAGGTCGCGCTGGCTCAGTGGGAGTTGGTGCAGCACGTGCGGCGCAACGCCCCGGACGCCATCGCTTCGCGGATGCTGGGGATGCTGCAAACCACCTGGTGCGGCTTCGGCGCTTTCGCGCGGGCTTACTTCGGCGAGCCGCCCGCCAACCCGCGTGTGCAGGAAGCGGTG
>JBMFPL010000009.1:3212-20947 GCA_049969115.1 Bryobacteraceae bacterium
GAACTGTTTTTGCACCCTGTTGGAAGCCCTGCGCCGCGCGGGGTGACGGGCAAGGTGTCCGGACACGCGGGAGCCGCGGCGAGTCTGGGGCGGGCCGCTCGATACGCCGAGGCCCGCGCGACAAAGGCGAATCGCGCGCCAACGCGTCTGCCTCCGCCCCGGCCTCCCTGCGGGGGCCTGGTCTATGCTACGGTATAGGGTTCATCCGTAAGGAGCCAGCGCCCATGGAAGCTCTTGGGTTGATCGAAACCAAAGGTCTGGTCGGCGCCATCGAGGCAGCCGATGCGATGGTCAAGGCGGCCAACGTCGTCCTGGTCGGCAAGGAGTACGTGGGTGCGGGGTACGTGACGGTGACCGTCCGCGGCGACGTCGGCGCGGTCAAGGCAGCCACGGACGCCGGAGCTGCCGCGGCGCGGCGTGTGGGCGAGCTGATCGCCGTGCACGTGATCCCGCGGCCTCACGAGGAGGTCGAGAAGATCCTGCCGGGCCCCAAGAAGTAGCGCCGGGATTCTAGCCAGCCCGGTCCTCCAGGCCGCAAGCGATGCCCGAGGAACAGGAACAACGCGCCGCCCAGGAAGCCCGCGCCCAAGTGGCGCGCGCATACGCCGCATTCCAGAAATACCGCCTTTTCAGCCAGCAGCAGATTGACGAGGTGGTGGAGGCCATGGCCGAAGCAGGCCGTGCCAACGCCCGCCGGCTGGCCGAGATGGCGGTCGAAGAAACCGGCTACGGCAACGTCCGCGACAAAATCGCCAAGAACCTGCTCAACGCCGATCTGCTCGCGCGCACCATCCGCGGCATGAAGACCGTGGGCGTGCTGCGCGAAATTCCCGGAGAAAAGATCACCGAAATCGGCGTACCCTGCGGCGTGATCGCAGCCATCGTCCCCTGCACGAACCCGACCTCGACCGTCATCTACAAGGTCCTGATCTCACTCAAGGCGGGCAACACGGTAGTCATCAGTCCGCACCCCCGCGCCGTGCGTTGCACCGCGGAGACTGCGCGCGTGCTCTACGAGGCCGCGCGCCGCGCCGGGGCGCCGGAGGACGTCATCCTCTGCCTGGAGCAGCCCACACTGGAAGCAACGCAGGCTTTGATGCGCCACGAGCATACCGCTGTGATCCTCGCCACCGGCGGCCACGGCATGGTGCGCGCCGCATACTCATCGGGCAAGCCCGCTTTCGGTGTGGGGCCAGGCAACGTTCCGGTGCTGCTGGACACCAGTTATCCGGTGGCCGAGGCGGTGGCGGGCATCGTCGAGGGCAAAGCCTTCGATTACGGCACCGTGTGTTCGAGCGAGCAGACCCTGGTGGCCGAGCAATCCCTGCGCGAGCCGGTGCTGACCGCCCTGCGCGCACAGAAAGCCTATATCTGCACCGACGAGCAGAAGGAAGCCCTGGCCCGCGTGCTGGTGCGTCCCAACTTCCAGATCAATCCTGATTGCGTAGGCCAGGCGCCGACGAAGCTGGCGCGCATGGCCGGCTTCGAGGTGCCGCCCGATACTTCCATCCTGGTGGTGGAACTGGCCGGTGTGGGCAAGAATCATCCCCTTTCCGTGGAAAAGCTTTCGCCGGTGCTGGCACTGCGGTTCGTGCGCAATTTCGCCGAAGCCATGGAGACCTGCGAGGCCGTGCTGCGCTTCGGCGGCCTCGGCCACACCTGTGTCATCTGGTCCAAGGACGAGGAGCGCATCCGCGAGTTCGGCATGAGGATGCCGGCATTCCGGGTCCTGGTCAACACGCCCGGCCCGCACGGCTCGGTAGGCATCACCACCAAACTGATGCCCTCCATGACGCTGGGTTGCGGCGCCATGGGTGGCAACTCGACTGGGGACAACGTCGGTCCCCAGCACCTGATCAACATCAAGCGTGTGGCTTGGAAGGTGCGCGAAGCGGCCGAGGCTTTGCCGCTGCCGCCCTACGAAGAGAAGGTGGCCGAGCCCCTGGCGGCCGCCGCGCCAGCTCTGGCCGCTCTCGACCGCGCCGCGATCGCGGCGGCAGTCGAGCAGTATCTGCGGGAACGCGGTCTTGTGTCTGGTGCGCCCTCCGCGGCGGCGTCGCCCGCTGCGGTCGCGGCTGAAATCGTGGATCGGTTCCTGGCTTCGCGCGGCAAGAGCTCAGCCACCTGCCCGAGTCAGGGCCGCGTTTGCCCCGTTTCGGCGCCGGTGGAGACAGCGCCTGCCCCCGCGCCTGCTGCGGAGCCGGCGCCGCCGGCCCCCGCCGTCGTCATCGCGGACTTCGTCTGTGAAAACGACGTGCGTTCAGCAATTCAGCAAGGACGCAAGATTTACATCGGACCCAGGACGATCGTCACGCCCGCAGCCCGCGACTTGGGCGAGCAGCACGGCGTGCTGGTAATGGCGCAACGGTAGCATGGAATTGAATCTCGATACCCTGAAGGAAGAAATCACCGAATACCTCAAGGCCGAGGGTTACACGGTCTTCTATGGCTTCACCCGCCTGATGGACGAGGCGCCCGTCGTCTACTGGAACACGGACGCGAAGCCGGACTTTCGCGAGTTCCTCCAGGCGGCGAGGGATCTCGGCATCAAGGTCATCGTTTACATGGCCCGCACGTTCGAGGCGGAGATGGTGGACCGGGCGCTGCGGCTGCTGGACGAGTGCGATTTCACCCGCGAGGAGCGGCGCTCCTACGAGCGGCGCCTGCGCGATTTCCGCCCTTACGACGGGTTCACCTGCGCCATCGAGCTCTCCTTCGATTACCAATACCGTGTCTTCGTGTACTCCCTCGAGGCGGACTGGTACACGGACTTTCTGGAATTGAGCGACGAGATCGAAGCAGCCGCCCGCGAAACGTCCGGAGAAGACGAGGAGGATGACGAAGACTCCATGGGCGGCTACTTCTCCCGCAACTGATGCGCTCGCTCAGGGTCCCCGCGCGCTGGCGGCTGGCGCAGGTTGACCCTCGCGAAGCCCGCTCTCTGGCAGCCGCGTTGGGCGTGGCGCCGGTCACGGCGCGGGTCCTGCTGGCCCGCGGTCACCAGGATCCCGCGGCCGCTCGCCGCTTCCTGGAGCCTTCGCTCGCCCACCTGCACGACCCTATGCTCCTGCGCGACATGGCGGTTGCGGTGGAGCGGCTCTGCCGCGCAGTGAGCGAACGCGAGCCAATCCTGTTATACGGCGACTATGACGCCGACGGCGCGACTTCCCTGGTCATGCTGCACAAGGCGCTGGAGCTGGCCGGGCACCGGGCCTCCGTGCAGGTGCCGCACCGCTTGCGCGACGGCTACGGCCTGCACGCTGAGTTCATCGATCGGGCGGCCGGCGAAGGCATCCGCCTGGTGGTCAGCCTCGACACGGGCGTCCGCGCGGCAGACGCCATCCACCGCGCTCGCGCTCTCGGCGTGGACGTAATCGTGGTGGACCATCATCTGCCGGACCGCGAGCTGCCACCGGCCTGCGCGGTTCTCAACCCGCGCCGTCGCGACTGCGATTATCCCGAGCGCAACTTGGTGGCCGCGGGCGTTACGCTCAAGTTGGTCCAGGCGCTGCTGGCCCGCTTGGGACTGGCTCCCGCGCGGCTCGAAACGCTGCTGCGCTCGTTCGTGAAACTCGCCGCCATCGGCACGGTGGCCGACGTGGCCCCGCTGACCGGCGAAAACCGGGTCATCGTGAAATACGGGCTGGAAGGGTTGCGTTCCGTGCGGAATCCAGGCCTGCGCGAGCTGCTGAAAGCCGCGGGCTTCACCCAAGGCGAGCCACTCACCGCCGAGCAGGTGGCGTTTCGCTTGGTGCCACGTCTGAACGCTGCCGGTCGCATGGCCCACGCCCTGAACGCCGTGCGCCTGCTGCTAACCCAGGAGGCCGCTGAGGCCCGCGAGCTGGCCGGGCAGTTGGACGGCTGGAATCGGGAACGTCAGCAGGTCGAGGCTGGCATTCTGCGCGAAGTCGAGGAAGCATGCCTGCGCACCCCGGTGAGCGACAACGATGCCGCCCTGGTGTTCCATGGCCCGTTCCACCGCGGGGTGGTGGGCATCGTGGCGGCGAGGTTGGTCGAGCGCTATCACCGGCCGGTCTTCGTGTTGGGTGAAGTTCCGGGCGAGGATCTCGTTCAGGGCTCGGGACGGAGCATCCCTGCCTTCCACTTGCTGGAAGCGCTCGAGTCCATGGCCGACCTTTTCCTGCACTACGGCGGGCACCGCCAGGCCGCCGGCGTTACGCTACCCTTGGCGCGCGTTGCCGAATTTCGCCAGCGCCTGAACGAATATGCCGCTGCCCGCCTGAAGCCGGAGGATTTCCAGCCCTGCCTCGAAGTGGATACCGAACTCCAGCTCGAGGAAATCACCGAGCAGGCCGTGCGCGAGTTGCTTCGTTTTGCGCCTTTCGGTTGCGGCAATCCCCTACCGGTCGTAGCGCTGCGAGAGGCGGAAATCGCGGGCGCGCCTGCCGTCTTCAAGGACCGTCACCTCAGAATCGCGCTGCGGCAAGGAAACCGCACGCTCGCGGTGAAGGCCTGGGACTTCGCGCACCGGATCGAAGAGGTGGCAGCGGGCGCCCGCGTGGACGCGGCCCTCGCCATCAAAACCGATCCTTTCGCTGCCGCGCGGGGCTACCCCGGCTGGAGCGCCGAGCTGATGGACGTCCACCCGCTCAGGCAATGAAGTATAGGGGATCGAACTCGGCCAAGCCCTGCTGGCGGCTGGCCATCCAGCGAAGCAGGTAGACCACCCGGGGATCGGTCTTGCGACCGAGCAACGTGTTGGGCAGGACCTCGAGCAAGGCGTGGGTGGCCAGGTCAGGGTAGTAGTCTATGTCGGTCTCTACCATCACGCAGTCCGTGCCGCCTCTGGGTTCATGCCGCCCCTCGTGAAAGGTGAGTTGCAGGTTGGCGGCCGGCAGCCGTGTCTCCTTGAAGCTGGCGGTGGCGCCGGGGTGGAAAACGCCCGGCAACAGCTCAGGGGTGAACATGCCGGATCCCACGCCTCGCGTCACCTCGGCCAGCAGTTCGGTTCGCGCCCAGGCAAAGAAGCGATCCGGAGCCGGCGCCGGGTCCCACGCGATCTCCGTGAAGAAGTCCAGGGCTGTGCCAGGTCCGAGCGGTGTTTGCTCGAGCGCGGCCAGGAGATTGAGCAGCCCGGCCAGCGCGGCAGGCTGCCGCTCGAGCAGGTCTTCGTAGGGCGCGCGATCCAGTAGTTGGATCCACCGGGCCCGGCGGGCGCTCAGCCGCTCCCAAGTGGCCTGGTGAAAGTGAAACGCGCCTTCGCGCCTAAGCACCATGAAATCGGCCCTCGTGAGGCGCCCCGGCGCTAGGCGCAGGCTGGCGATCCCGGTCGTCATGCAGCCGGGCGCAGTGACTACCAGCCGGTAGTTGTCACGGTAGTCCCCGTGACAGGGGACGTCGCTGAAGTAGACCGAGGGGCCACGGTGATAGCGTGCGGAAAGGATCCGGCCGCCGCCGTTGATCACACGGATGAGGACGCGCGGCGGTCCCTCCAGAGGCCGGCGCGCACCGTCGAAGAGATTGACCATCAGGGAAGCACTGGAGCGGGGCATTTCGCCCCACCCTTAGCCTCGCTCTGGCCGCTTATGACCCTGCCTCGCTTCCAAGGCCCTGAAAAATAACCCAGAAATGTTTTTTGCCGGCGCGTGACCAGCCCCGCCTCGCCGGCTGGCGTCAGGGCAGGGTTTGGCGGCGGCGCAAGTGCTGGTCCTGGAGCACGCGCGGATCGTCCAGGCGCGGCGATGGCTTGGGGTCCAGAGGATCGCGCGCGTGAGCGGGGTCGAAGATTCTGGAATCCACGGGCAGCGTCTCGTACGGCGTAAAATCGGGCTGATCGCTGAAGCAGTCGGATAGATCGGCGGCGGTGGCGTCGAACAGGTTGAGCGGCGGGATCCCCAGCAGCCGGAAGATCGTCTTGAGCAGGCCGGGAAAGCTGGAGTTCACGTGGGAGACGTAGTTGCGCCGGGCATACGGGCTGACCACCAGCAGCAGGGTGCGATGCGAATCAATATGATCCACCCAGCCCTGCGCGTCGTCTTCCGTGACGAAAATGGCCATCTGGTGCCAGTACGGGGTGCGGCTGAGAAACTCCACGATGCGACCCAGCGCGTAATCGTTGTCCGCCATGTAGGAGGCCTCGTACGGGTAGCCGTCCTCGGGACGCGGGCGGGCCAGGTGATCGTTGGGCAGATGGATGTAAATGAATCGCGGGAAAGGCTGCTCGCCGGAGAGATAAAGCCGCCGCACCTCGGCGATGAACTGGTCCGCCCGGTACTGGTCCGGGATGTTCATGTTGAATTGCGGGTACTCGCGCGAGGTATTGCGGTTCAGCGGCTCGGGCATGGGCACGTTGGTCAGGAAACGCGCACCGGTGGGCTTGAAGCCGGGCTGCTCGAAAACGCCAGCCAGCTCGAATCCCTCGCCGAAGTTGCGGAAGCTGATGCCGTGGCGCTCCAGATGGTGCCACAGCGCGCCCGCCTCGAGCTGTTCTTCCGGGTGCAGCGAGGAGTTGGATTGGGCGAACGACAGCCGACCCGGCGCGGCGGTGGGCAGGCGAAAGTCTTTCTGGCCGCCGTAGGACGCCATCAGCGAGCTTTCCGTCCAGGCGTTGGGGTAGGAGCCGACTAGCCAGTGATGCCCGTCCACGCTCACTTCCGAGTCAGCGTAGAAATTGTCGCTGAAAGCGAAGCGTTCGGCCAGCGCGTGGTGGTTGGGCGTGACATTCACGTTCCGCAGGATGAGGCGCGAAACCAGCGTCCGCTTGTCGGAAACCACCTCGCCCCAGCGCCCGAATCTCGCCAGCGCGGCAGATCCCGCCACTGGCCCGTTGGAGGCTGATTGGATGTCGCCGAAAACTTCGTCAAAGGTGCGGTTCTCCTTGACGATAAGCACCACGTATCGGATTTCCTTGGGCAAGGGGGCAGGCGGCTTCCTGGCGGGAACGAAGCCGTTGTGCTGAAAGACGCGCCCAGTGGCCCGGCGCAGCTCATCCGCGCCGGGCAGGGGGTAAATCGAGATACAGCCGCGCCGGAAGGAACCCTGAAAGCTTTCGGTGGCCTTGCGATCGTGGTTGGGCCCGGTGCCCAGGCCCTTGGCGTTGGTCACGAACACGGTGTCGCCGTGCACGGCCACGCGAGTGGGGAACCAGCCTGCGGGCAAGTGGCCGAGCAGCCGCATGGTGCGTGTGTCAATCACACCTACTGCATTGATGCCTGCCTCGGCTACCAGCAGCCAGCGGCTGGCTTCGTGCCAGGCCAGGCCCACTGGCAGTACGCCGCGCAGGTTCTCGAGCCCTGGAATGCGTATCTCGATGGTGGCGCACACTCGGTTGGTGGCTGCGTCGAGCACCGTGATGGAGTCGTTGTGGCCATTGGAGACGAAGACCAGTCCCTTGCCGTAGGCCACGCCGGACGGGCTGCTGCCTCCCAGGCTGTCACGGCCGAACGGCAGGCCGGTCCGCACGAACGCCTCCAGGCGCGGCGAGGCCGGATCCTCGAGGTTCACTACCGCCACCGAGTTCGATTCCGGCGCGTTAGGATCACCCAGACCCGGGACGTCCACAGGCCCGCGCGCGGTCTCGCGCCGGGCGCCGGAAAAAGCTTCTGGCGAGGGAAAGCCGAAGGCGGGGAAGGGAAGGCCCGTCTCGCGCGCGTTCTTCGGATCGGCGCCCGGTATCACGCGGTATTCGAACATCCCGAGATTGGCCACCCACGCCTTGCGCCCGTCCGGCGCCAGCGCCAGCGAGAAGGGCAGCCTGCCCACCCGAAGGGACGACAGGATGCGATGGCGGCGCACGTCAATCGCCACCAGCCCGAAGTTGGCCTGATCCAGCACGTAAAGCACGCCGCGCCGGCGATCGAGAGCCAGGTCGCCCGTGTAACTGTCCTGGTAGCCGCCCTCGTTGAGCGAGTAGATGCGCTTGATGTCCCCCGTCTTGGGATCGATCACCCGGACGCGGCCTGAATTGCCTTCGGAAGCGTACAACGTGCGCTCGTCGCCGAAGGCCAGGCCCATGAAAACGCTGCGCCAGTCGTCTTCCGGTTCGGGCTCACCGGGCTTGTCCACCGGCGCCACCAGGTGCCGCGTGCGCCAGAAACCGCCTTCCTGTTCGAGCAGCGTGAGCGAGTAGCGGCCCGGGCCCCCGTTGGCAGAGGCCACGAGCCTCCCGCTGGGGCTGACCGCGAGCCCGAACGGCCCCGGTCCCGTGGTGTACTGGCGGCCCCACGGCTCGACGATCCTGCCGCCCGGCAGAATGGTCTGTGCTCCCGGGCGCCGGACCGCGTGCCGCTCGCCCGCGGGAGGCACGTAATCAGCGGCCGCTAGCAAGAGCGCCGCCACGACAGGCAAAATAGGCATGTTGTCCGCCTCGCCCGCTGGCTCCGCGCAGCGGGCTTCGCTGACAATTCTAAGCTACGCGAGGCATTTTATGAATCGCCGATCTTTCCTGTACGCCATGGGAGGCATGACGATGATTTCCGGCGCTTCAGCAGCCGCTGCCGAGCGGACGCGCTACTACACGTTGCAGCAGTTCTTCCTCAAGCAGGGTTCGCAAGTCACGCGCATTCACGATTTCTGGAGCAAGGGCTGCCTGCCGGCGCTCGGCAAGGTCCACTCTGGCCCGGTGATCCTGCTGGAATCGCTGGTGGCCCCGCACATGCCGCAGTACGTGGCCATTGTTGGCTATCGCTCGCTGGCCGAAATCGAGAAGGTCCAGTCGGCGCTGCACGCGCAGCCCGAATTCCAGAAGGCACTGGCCGAGTGGGAACGCGATCCCGAGCCGCCCTATGAGCATTACTCGACCAGCCTGCTCGAGGCGACCGATTACTCGCCCGAAGTCAAGCCTCTGGATCCCCCTCCCAAGACGCCCCGGATCTTCGAGCTACGCACGTATCATTCGCCCACGTTGCGGCAGTTGCGTGCCTTGCACGAGCGCTTCGCAGGTCCGGAGATCAAGATCTTCCATCGCGTGGGCGTCTACCCGGTGCTTTATACCAGCACGATCTACGGCGCCAACCAGCCCAATCTCACCTATCTGATCCCCTTCGAGAGCCTCGTGGCACGCGAGAAGGCGTGGGCCGCCTTCAGCGCCGATCCCGAATGGGCCAGGGTCCGCAAGGAGTCCATCGAACTGCACGGCCAGATCTCGAGCGTCATTCAGATCTGGCTGTATCGAGCCGTGCCCTATTCTCCGGTTCGCTGAAGTGCACCGTTAACCTGACCGGCGCCTGCGAGCCCGTCACCCAGCGAAGAACCGTCTCGCAGAGCAGCTCCCGCCGCACGGGCTTGGCAAGGTAGTCGTCCATGCCGGCCGCCAGGCAGCGTTCGCGGTCGCCCTCCATGGCATTGGCGGTGAGAGCCACGATGGGCGTGTGCCGCCTGCCCGCCTCGAGTCGCCGGATGCGGGCCGTGGCTTCCAGGCCGTCCATGCCCGGCATCTGGACGTCCATCAGGACCAGATCGTAGACGGCCTTCTGCACCGCTTCCACCGCTTCCGCGCCATTGGTGACCGCCTCGGCCGCGAACCCCGCCTGCTCCAGCATGCGCAGGGCGATCTTCTGGTTAATGGGATTGTCTTCGGCGAGCAGGATGCGATACCGCGCCGCAGAAAGGGATGGCCTGGCGGGCGGGCCGGGCATCCGTGCGGCCGGTTCGGCCGCAACCTTTTCCAGCTCGACCTCGAACCAGAACGTGCTGCCCTCGCCAGCAGCGCTACGGACGCCGATAGCGCCGCCCATCAGTTCGACCAGTCGCTTGCAGATGGCGAGTCCCAACCCCGTGCCGCCGTAGCGCCGCGTGCTGGAACCATCCCCCTGCACGAAACTTTCGAACAGCAGCGGCTGATGTTCGGGAGCGATGCCGATGCCCGTGTCCTCGACTTCGCAGCGCAGGCGCACGCGGCCGGAGCCGGACTCGCTGGCCTTCACGCGGATCCTCACCCAGCCGCGTTCGGTGAACTTGACCGCGTTGGCCGCCAGATGGAGCAGAACCTGCCGGAAGCGGCTGGCGTCGCCCACCACGCGCACGGCCGCCTGCGGTTCCACCTCGCAACTCAGTTCCAGCCCTTTCGCTTCGGCCCGCGCACGCATCAGCGCGGCGACGCTCCGCGCCACCACGCAGGGATCGAACGGTGCGCTCGCCAGCCTCATGCGCCCGGCTTCCAGGTGAGAGATGTCCAGCACATCGTTGATGAGCTCCAGCAGCGCCTCGGCGGAATGGCGCACCGCCTCGGCGTACTCGCGCTGGGGTCCGCCGGTGAGCGTGCCGAGCAGCAAATCGGTCATGCCCAGGATGCCGTGCAGCGGCGTGCGCATCTCGTGGCTGACGTTGGCTAGGAACTGGTTTTTCAGCTCGGTGGCTTTTCGCGCCGCCTCCAGCGCCTGGGCCAGTTCCCGGTTGGCGCGCTCCAGCTCGCGCGCCTGTGCCTCCCGTTTCTGGCGCGCGTGCTCGCGTTCGGTCACGTCCAGCATCGCGGTTCGGATGCCCGTCACGCGCCCGCGCGAGTCACGGATCAGATTCTCGTGGACTTCTACCAAAACGCGTCGGCCGTCGCGCCGCTGGTAGGCCCGGATGAACGGCGCCAGGGGCTGCTGGTCAGCCAGCTTGCGCTCCACCGCGCGGCGGCTTGCCTGCCGCTCTTCCTCCGCCACGAACTCCCACACCGGCCGCCCAAGCATCTCGCAGGGCGAAAGGCCCAGCAACCGGCATTCGGCGCTATTGACGCGCCGGACGATTCCACGGCGGTCTATCTCGTGGTAGGCGATGGGCGCCTCGTCGAACAGCTCCTGATACAAGCGACGCGCCGGTCCTGCGGGGAAGCGACGAAGCCAGCACAGCGCGGCCGCCACAAGCACCGCCGCTCCTGCGATCCCTAAGACCGCCGTGGACACTGCTTTCCCTCTACGCCGGGGGGACACATCGCCCCCTTGTTTCCCTATTCGGATGTGGCGTGGAAAGGTTTAACCGGGGCCTTAGCCCGGCAGCATCTTGGCGATGTCGTTGTAAAGGACGAAGACCACGATGGCCATCAGGAACACGAAGCCAAGCTTGAAGACCATCTCTTTGACGGCCTGGTCGAGCTCGCGTTGCATGGCCATTTCCACCAGCAGGACCAGGATCACGCCGCCGTCCAGGATCGGGATGGGGAGCAGGTTGAACACCGCCAGGTTCAGGCTCACCACCGCCATCAGGAAAACGAAGGAGGCCCATCCCTCGCGTGCCGCCTCGCCCGAGAGGCGGGCGATGCCGATGGGTCCCTCGATGGAGCGCGGTGAGAGGCGCCGCTCTACGATGCCGCGCAGGAATCGGAAAATCAGCGTCGCGTGCTTGGCGTTCTGGTGCAGGGATTCCCGAAACGCCTCGGGCAGTCGCAGCCGGGTGATGACCACGCGATGCGAGGGTTCCACGCCGATCATCCACCGCGGGGTCCCGTCCAGGTTGGTGTACACCGGATGGACCACCACGCTTTGCACGCGGCCCTCGCGCAGGAATTCGATCGTCACCGGCTTGCCGCCGCTGGCGCGAATGATTTCCGACAGGCGGTACCGCGAACGAATGGGCTGCCCGTCCACGCTCAGCAGGACGTCGCCCCGTCGCAGCCCTGCCTTTTCCGCTGGCATGCCGGGCGTCAGGTTGGCGATCTGGATTTCGCTCTGCTCCGCCCAACCTGCGTAGCCCAGGCCGGTGCGCTCTTCCAGCACGGGCGTCACCGTTGTCCAGAAGGTTTGCCCCTCTCTTTCTACCTTGAGGATCAAGGGACGGTTAGCGCTGGCAACTTCCTTGAGAATCAGGTCCTCCCAACTGGGCTGCTCGATCTCGTCCACCTTGAGGATGCGGTCCCCTTCCTTGAGGCCCGCCTTGGCCGCCGGAGAATCGGGGAATACGTGACCGATGACTGCCTGCTTGAGGGAGTCCGGCGGCTGCTGGTAGTGGACGCTGAACAGGCCGGTCAGCAGGACCACCGCCAGCACGATGTTCATCGCGGGCCCCGCCAGCGCGATGATCAGCCTTTGCCAGCGCGGCTTGGCCAGAAAGGCTCGAGGGTCGTCGGCGCCCTCTTCGCCAGGCTGCTCGCCGGCCATCTTCACGTAGCCGCCGAACGGGACCAGCGACACGCGGAAGTCCGTCTCGCCGCGGCGGAACCCGATCAGGCGCGGCCCGAATCCGAAGCTGAAAACTTCGATGCGGACGTCGAAATATCGTGCCGCCAGGTAATGACCCAGTTCATGGACTAGGATCATCACCCCTATGAGCACGATCAGCCACCACAGATTTTGCAAGAAAGGCATGGTCACTTCCTGGAGACCTTCACACGCTGGCGGCTGGCTGCGCCGCCCCTGCGCCCGTTCGCCGCCCGATCACCTGGCCGGCGACTTGGCGAGCCTCGCGATCCAGCTCGAGTACCTCTTCCAGCGACTCGGGTTCGGGACGTTGGAGCCGGCACAGCGTCTCTTCGACGACCTCCGCCATGGCGGGGAAGCCGATTTTTCCTTCCAAAAATGCGGCTACGGCCACCTCGTCGGCTGCGTTCAGGATGCAGGTGGCGGCCGGCCCGGACCGCTGGGCGTAATAGGCCAGTTTGAGCAACGGGAATTTCTCCCAGTCCGGCGGGTAGAACTCCCACTTGCGAGCCTGGCTCCAATCCAGCCGCTCCACCGGGGCCTCCGCCCGCTCAGGCCAGGTCAACGCGTACTGGATGGGCATTCGCATGTCGGTGACGGAAAGCTGCGCGATGACGCTGCCGTCGCAAAATTCCACCAGTGCGTGAACCGTGGATTGGGGATGAATGAGAACTTCCACTTCCTGGGGTTTCAGATCGAATAGCCAGCAGGCTTCGATCACTTCGAAGCCCTTGTTCATCATGGTGGCGGAATCGATCGTGATCCGTTTGCCCATGCGCCAGGTGGGATGTTGCAGCGCCTGCTCGGGCGTTACCGAGGCCAGTAACTGCTTGGGGGTGTCGCGGAACGGCCCGCCGGAGGCGGTCAGGATCACGCGGCTGACCTCGCTGCGCCGGCCGGCTCGCATGCACTGGTGCACCCCGTTATGCTCGCTATCCACCGGGATCAATTCGCTGCCCGTCGCGCGCGAGGCCTCCATCACCAGTTTACCGCAGGCCACCAACACTTCCTTGGCCGCCAGCCCGATACGCTTGCCACGCCGGGCGGCCTCGTAGGTAGCTTCCAGCCCCGCTATGCCCACGATGGCCGACATCACGATGTCCACCTCGGGGGCGGTGGCTGCCCGCACGCGGCCGGCCGCGCCCCAATCCAGCTCCGGCATCGCGTCTTCCGCGCAGCCCGCGGCCCTCAAGCGCTCGCGCAACTCCGGCAGCCGTTCACGGGACTCGATGACCGCCAGCCTGGGACGGAACTCCACGACTTGTTCGGCTAGTCGTTCCAAATTCCCTCCCGCCACCAGCGCGTACACCTGGAACCGCTCGCGCCGCCGGCGGATGACGTCGAGCGTGTTCACTCCAATCGAGCCAGTCGAACCGAGGATGGTTACGCGCTGCATGAGGGCAGAACGCCATGATCATAGCATGCGCTCGCAGCTCGAATGAGTGCGCCCGCTGTTGTCTGCCGCTTCCCGTGTCATCGCGGCTCCCGCGCGTCGGGCTGCCCTTTCAGCTCCGACCCCGCTAAGGAACTGCCGCAGGATCTCCAGCGTGAGCAACGTCACCAGGCCGAGAATGAGCACCGTGGCAAGACGCGCCAGGGCCGACCCGGCCTCCGGGAGCAACCCTGCTAGCAGCTTGAGCCCGACCGAAACGCCGCAGCCCATCACCGCGATGGCGAGCAGCAGCCGGATCCGGTAGCCCCGCACGTATTTGGTCGCCACCGCGCCGATCTGAGCGCCGACCGAGGCCCCGGCGAGCATGATGAGGGCTGCCGCCAGCTCGGTGCGGCCCTTGTAGCTGTAAGTGGCAGCCCCGTACAGGCCGGAGAAGGCAACTTCGAAAAGATCGGTGCCCACGGCCACGTGTGTCGGGCAACCCAGAAGGTAAATGAGCGCCGGGACCCGCACCAGACCGCCGCCGATGCCCAGCAAGCCCGCCAGCCAGCCTGTCAGCAACCCCAAGCCGGCCGGAATCCACACCGAGCAGCGAATCCCCGCGCGCGGGAAGCTGACCACCGGCGGTATGCGCAACCGGCACAGCCTGGCTGCCAGGACGCCGGAAATCGCAGGGCGATGCTCTCGCCTATTTGGTCCATTCGGCGCAGCCCAGTGCCAGCGCCGATTGAGGTCGCGCAGCATGGTCCACGCGATCAGGGCCAGCAGCACCAAGTACGCCAGGCGCACCCAAAACTCGAGCCTGCCCAAGCGCTCCAGCCAGATCACCGCCTGCGCCCCGGCTTCGAAGCCGCAGGCGGTGCCGACCACCATGGCCGCGCCCAGCCGGTAGTCCACGTTGCCGAACCTTCCATGGCGGAAGGTCGAAATCAGCGACTTGCCCGCCATGTGCGTCAGGTCGGTGCCGATGGCGTACGCCATGGGGAAGCCCAGGATGTTCAACCCCGGCGTGACCATCCAGCCCCCGCCGATGCCGAAAAAGCCGCCAATGACGCCCGCGCCGAAGCCCAGAATCACCAGGCCCGGCCAGAAAATTCTTACGCCCGCGACGGGCATGGTCGCGTACAACCAGTCCATCCGCAATCTCTGGTCCGCAAGCACGCTTGGCTGCGGCTTTACTGCTCCCCGATCTGGCGCGAATTCAGGTCAATGCCCAGTCTTCTCATGATCGAATCCGTGAGAATCCCGAGCAACGATCCCACCAGCACGATGGTGAGCACGGTCAGCAGGGTGAAGGCCAGGCGATCTCGGTGGTAGAGTGCGACCCACCAGGCTGTCCACCGTTCCACCAGTCCGGCCACCGGGAGGACCACGCCACTCGCCAGCCGCAGGCTCGCTGCCAGCATCGTTCGCATCCGTTTCGCAAGAGCAGAACCTTCGATCGTATCGCCGCTGGGGCCTGAGCCGCTCGACCGACCCGGATCGGGCATTTGCCAGGCGCGTCCGCTTTGGTATATTCAGAACGATTGCGGTACGCCAGAGCAAGGAAGGTGCTCTTATGAGTCGGGCCAACACACCCCTCGAGGCAAAAAGCCCACGCGGTGCGGGAGTCTCGCGCCGCGGTTTCATTCGCGACGTGGGATTGGGCGCCGGCGCCGTGAGCGTTGCGGTTGCGCCCAGCGAGGCCAGGGCCGCAGCCCCTGCTTTACTGGGCCCCGGGCCGGTGCCGATCACACTGACTATCAACGGTAAGGAGCACAAGATCGAGCTGGAGCCGCGCGTCACCCTGCTCGATGCGCTCCGCAACTACCTGAATTACACTGGCGCCAAGCGTGTCTGCGACCGCGGCACCTGCGGCGCCTGCACGGTGCTCATGGATGGCAAGCCGGTCTATGCTTGCAGCATCCTTGCCATTGATGCGCAGGGCAAGAAGATCGAAACAATCGAGGGCCTGCCCCTGTCGCCCGAGCCGCACCCGCTGATTCGCGCCTTCGTCAACAACGACGGGCTGCAATGTGGGTTCTGTACCCCCGGCTTCGTGATGGCCGCCAAGGCCTTCCTGGCGGAAAACCCCAACCCCACCATGGAGCAGATCAAGCGCGCTTTCGGAGGCAACTTCTGCCGCTGCGGTTCCTATAACGGCATCCGCCGGGCCATCCTGGAGGCAGCCAAGAGCGCGCGAGGAGGGAAGAATGCCTGATTACAGTTGGCCTGCGTCCGACAAGCGTCGCGTCATCGGCCGGCGCACCAACCGCGTGGACGGCTTCGTTAAGGCCAGCGGCCGCGCAAAGTACGCATATGACATCAAGCGCCCCGGGATGCTCTACGGAGCGCTGGTGGTCTGCCCTTACGCTCACGCACGCATCCGTTCCATAGATACCAGCGCCGCCGAGAAAATGAAGGGCGTGGTGGCGGTGCACGTTTTCGACGGCTCGGCCCCGGGAACGGAAGTGCTCTGGGCGGGCTACGAGATTGCTGCCGTGGTCGCCGAAACCGAGGAGCTGGCGCGCGATGCTGCCCGCGCGGTCAAGGTCGATTACGAGGTCCTCCCCCACTTCGTCAACGAGGCTGATCTCTCCAAGGCTGGCGGGCGTGCCAAGCCTGCGGGTGAAAAGATCACGGGCGATCCCGATCAGGCCTTCAAGGAGGCCGACGTGGTTTCCGAGGGCGTTTACGGTTGCCCCGTCATCTGCCACCTCACCTGGGAGGCCCACGGTCAGGTGATCGAGTGGAAGGGCGATCAGATCGAATACTGGCCGACCACTCAGGCCGTCTCCAGCATCGGCTCCGAGTTAGCCAAGGCCCTGGGAGTGCCGCCGGCCAACGTCCATGTCATGCAAGACCACATGGGCATCGGCTACGGCTCGAAGTTTTCTCCCGATCGCTGGGGCATAGCCTGCGCCAAGCTGGCCAGGCAGACCGGACGGCCGGTGAAGCTCTTCCTGCCCCGTGCCGTCGAACAGCAGATTGCCGGCAACCGGCCCTCGCATTACGCCCGCATCCGGCTGGCCGCCAAGAAGGACGGCACCATCATCGGCTGGGATTCGCAGTCCTGGTCAACGGGCGGGATGACGGGCGGCGGCGCACCCCCGATCCCGTACGTGTACACCAACATTCCCAACATCCGCATCAACCACACAGCCGTACAGGTCAACGCTGCCCCGCAGCGGGCGTGGCGGGCGCCGAACCACCCGCAGGCGTCCTACCTGACCTGCTGCGCGATGGACGATCTGGCCCACGCGCTGGGCATGGACCCACTCGAGCTGTTCAAGAAAAACGCCGATTACACCACTCGCCCCGAAGTCTACCGTTCGCAGCTCGACAAGGCTGCCGAACTGATCGGCTGGAAGAAGCTGTGGCACCCGCGGGGTGACAAAACGCCGGGCAACATCAAGCGCGGCCTGGGAATCGGGGTGGGCACTTGGGGAGGCGCGGGGCACCTCTCCAACTGCCGCTGCAACATCCATCCTGACGGCACGGTCGAGGTCGAGCTCGGCAGCCAGGATCTCGGCACCGGGACCCGCACCGTCATCGCCATGGTGGCCGCGGAAACGCTCGGCCTGCCGGTGGGCGCCATCCGCGTCAAGATCGGCGACAACCGCTACCCCTTCTCGGGCACCTCGGGCGGTTCGACCACGGTGGGCGGCGTGTCGTCTTCCACCCGCAAGGCTACCATGAACGCGCTGGAGAAGCTGTTCGAGCGCGTGGCGCCCAAGCTGGGCGTGAAGCCGGATGAACTGGAGGCGGTCAATGGCCAGATCCGGGTCAAGGGCGATCCCAAGAAAGCCATGGCCTGGAAAACCGCCTGCAAGCTACTTGGCTCGGAAAAGATCTCCGAGATGGGTCAGAACGATCCCAAGAACCCCATGGGTCTGACCACCGGCGGCGTGGGTGGCGTGCAGATGGCCGACGTTTCCGTGGACACCGAGACCGGCATCATCCGTATGAACCGGTTGGTGGTGGTCCAGGATTGCGGCATGATCATCAACCCCAAGACAGCCGAAAGCCAGTGCTACGGCGCCGCCCACCTGTCCATTTGTGCGGCTCTTTACGAGGAGCGCATCATGGACGACATCACCGGGCGGATGCTGAACCCGGACGTCGAGTTCTACAAGGTCGCCGGCAACCCGGACATCGGCGAGATCATTGTCCACCTGGACATCCGGCCCGAGCACGACAAGCGCGGCGTGATCGGGTTGGGCGAACCTCCCGTGATCCCGGGCATCGCCGCCATCGCCAACGCGGTGACCAACGCGATCGGCGTG
>JBMFPL010000010.1:0-6559 GCA_049969115.1 Bryobacteraceae bacterium
CCAGCGCGAGGAGAACAACCTGTGAGTGGGCTGCTTTGCTGCGGGAACATCGTCTTCGACGTAGTTGTGCGGCCGGTATCCGAGTTGCGCTGGAACACCACCCACTGGGTGGAATCCGTCCGCCACACCATGGGCGGCAACGGCGCCAACACGGCCTACGCCGCCGCCATCCTGGGCGCGCGCGTGAAGCTGCTGGGTTGGGTAGGGAACGATCCGGCGGGCACGATGCTGACCGGCAAGCTCGCCGCGGCGGGCGTGGACGTGAGCGCCGTGCACCGATCCGCTGCCCCCACGGCCACCACGGTTTCCCTGGTCAACCCGCAGGGCGACCGTTTCCTGTTGCACTCGCCTGGGGTCAGCCTGGAAGCGTTCTCCGAGCCCGTCCAACTCGACGCCGGGCTGCTCGAAGGCATGACGCACTTCCACCTGGCCAACCTGTTCGCCATTCCGGGACTGCGTCGCCACGGCGCGGGGCTGCTGCGCCAGGCAAAAGCCGCGGGACTGGTGACCACGCTCGACACCGGCTGGGACCAGCACGGGCGCTGGCTGGAGGACCTCGGTCCCGCGCTGGCCTGGACCGATCTGGTGTTCGTGAACCGCGAGGAGACCATCGCCCTCGCCGGCACCGGCGATCTGGCCGAAGCAGCCCGGATCTTCGCAGCGCACGGCGCAGGCATGATCGTCTTCAAGCTGGCAGCCGCAGGCTGCGCCGTCTGGGAGGGCGGCGAAATGGAGCACATCCCGGCCTTCGAGGTCGAGGCGGTGGACACCACGGGGGCGGGCGATTGTTTCGCCGGAGCTTTCCTGGCGGCTTGGAGCGGCGGTGCAGGCGCGCGGGAGGCGGCGCGCCTGGCCAACGCGGCGGCGGCCCTGTCGGTCACCTGCCTGGGGGCCACCGAAGGCCTGCGGCCACGGGCGGAACTGGAGGCTTGGATGCGAACGGCTCGGCTGCGCCAGGCGCCTCAACCCTGTTCCGGCTGACGGCGCTTCCACTCGAACATGACGATACCGGCGGCGACTGAAACATTGAGCGACGAAATTGCTCCGGCTACCGGGATTCGCACCACGAAGTCACACCGCGCTCGCGTGTGCTCGTGCAGCCCCCGGCCCTCGCCACCCAGTACCAGCACGGTGGGCAAGCGGTATTCGACGCGGTGATAGAATTCGGGACCGCGCTCGTCCAGCCCGTAAATCCAGAACCCGCGCTCTTTGAGCCGGTCCAAGGCACGGTTCAGGTTGGTCACACGGGCCACTTTGACGTACTCGAGGGCCCCGGCGGCCGCACGAGCCACCGCGCCGGTGAGCCCCGCGGCGCGGCGCGCAGGCACGATCACCCCGCTCGCCCCAGCCGCGTGCGCGGTGCGGATCACCGCACCCAGGTTATGAGGATCTTCCACCCCGTCCAGCGCCACTAGCAAGCGGGCGCCTTGCCAGACGTCTTCCAGATCGGCGTATTCGTGGGCCGCCCCCAGGGCCACCACGCCCTGGTGAGGCATCTCGCCCGCCGCTCGGTCCAGGGCCTCGCGCGGCTCCAGGCGCACCGGCACCCCGCGCTGCCGCGCCAGCTCCATGATTTGGCGCAGGCGGGCGCTCGTCGCCTCCCGCGCGATCAGGATCCGATCCAGCGGCCGGCCGGCGCGCAGCGCCTCGAGCACGAGATGGATTCCGGCCAGGGTTTCCACAGTGGCATCTTAGCGTAAGGCCGGAACGGGGCAGGGAAACGGGGAGCGATTCGGGATCTTCGCTGGTGGCCACCAGCCTCGTCCTCCAGGGACTCCCGCAGGAGCGCTTCTGTGCCGACGATCGCACAGCCGCGGTCGCCGGCTCCCCCAGATCCCGCCATCTCGTTGAAAACCCGCGTAAAAAAGCTTGCCGCGCGCAGTGAACGCTTCCCGCAGACACCCGGCAGGTCGGTGTTAAGATAGGGGTCTCACGCTCCCGAATTTTACAAAGGAAGCCATCTCATGGATTCACGCCGCAAGTTCATCGGTCGCGTCGCTGGCGGGCTGGCGGGCGCGGTCGCGCCTGCTCGTGTACTGGGCGCCAACGACCGCATCCGCCTCGGCCTGATCGGTCCCGGGGATCGCGGCATGCAACTGGCGCGCGAGGCCCTGGCCTGTCCCAATACCGAACTGGTGGCCTTCGCCGACGTCTACACGCGCCGGCTGGAAGAGGCCAAGAAGCTGGTCCCGGCGGCCAGAACCTATCTTGACTACCGCTACCTGCTCGAGCAGCCCGGCGTGGACGCGGTCATTATCGCCACGCCCCAGCACCTGCACTGCGAGCACTTCGTGGCTTCGCTCGACGCGGGCAAGCACGTCTACGTCGAGAAGACCATGGCCTTCACCGTCGAGCACGCCAAGCGCATGCGGGCCGCTTACCGGCGCGCATCCGGCCGCGTGGTCCAGGTCGGCCACCAAGGCTGCTCGTCGGGACAGATCGCCGACGCCCTCGCCTTCTTGAAGACCGGATGGGTGGGCAAGATCACAGCCATCCATGCTCACATGTACCGCAACACGCCCCACGGCAAGCCCCAGTGGGCGCGCCCCATCTATCCCGACATGACCCCTGAGAACATCATTTGGAAGTCCTTCCTGGGCGAGGCTCCCGAGCGGCCGTTCGACGCCAACCGCTACGTCAACTGGCGCTTCTTCTGGGATTACTCGGGCGGGAACTTCTACGAGAACATGTGCCACCAACTGGCGTTCTGGTACAAGGTGCTCAATCTGGAAATCCCGCGCGCCGTCACTGCCACCGGCGGCATCTACCTCTGGAAGGATGGCCGCGAGGTGCCCGACACCATGAACGTGGCCATGGAGCACCCCGAAGAGCTCCTGTTCACCTGGGATTCCGGCTTCGGCAACAACCACCTTGGCACCACCGAAGATGTGCTGGGCACCGATGGCACCATCTCCCGCGGTCAGCAGATCCGCTACTTCCCGCAGAAAGTCAATCGCCCCGACGGCGCCGAAATGGTGGGTCAAACGCGCACGCCACCCAACGCCCACATGCAGGATTTCCTCGATGCCATCCGCACCGGCAAGCAACCCAACTGCCCGTTCGAGCTGGGCTTCCGCGTCTCCATCGCCAGTCGCATGGCCGTGGAGAGTTACCGCCATCAACGTACCATGCGCTGGGACCCGGTGCGCGAGGAGATCGTGCCCGCCCCCTGCGGCTAGCAGGGCACCCCCTACAGCCTGCGGGCGCAACGACCGACATTCAAGGAGTGAGATTTTATGGAGCCGGAGCTGGAAGCCGGAGCCGAGATCGGGGTCATCGGAGGTAGCGGCCTGTACTCGATGCCCGGGTTCGAGGCGCAGCGCGAGATCTCGCTGGAGACCCCATGGGGCGCGCCCTCGGACGCCTACGTGGTGGGAACGCTCGCCGGGCACCGTGTCGCCTTTCTGGCCCGTCACGCCCGGGGACACCGCATCATGCCCTCGGAACTCAACTTCCGGGCCAACATTTACGGCTTCAAAATGCTGGGCGTCGAGCGCATCATTTCGCTCAGCGCGGTGGGATCGCTCAAAGAGGAACACCGGCCGCTGGATTTCGTCATCCCGGACCAGTTCTTCGACCGCACCCGCGGCCGTGCCTCGACCTTCTTCGGCGAGGGCCTGGTGGCGCACATCAGCTTCGCTGACCCGGTCTGTCCCCAGCTCAGCCGCCTGCTCTACGAAGCCTGCCTGGCCGAGGGCGTGCGCGCCACCCTGGGTGGGACCTACATCTGCATCGAGGGACCGGCCTTCTCCACCAAGGCCGAGTCAAATCTCTACCGCGCCTGGGGCATGGACGTCATCGGCATGACCAACTTGCAGGAAGCCAGGCTGGCGCGGGAGGCCGAGATCTGCTACGTGACCGTGGCCATGGTCACCGATTACGACTGCTGGCATCCCGAGCACGATGCGGTCACGGTCAATCAGATCATCGAGAACCTGAACCGCAACGCGGAGAACGCTGCGCGCGTGGTGCGGCGGGCGGTGGCCTCGATGCCGGCAACGCGGGAGTGCGCGTGCGGCTCGGCGCTGGCTCATGCCCTCATCACCGACCCGCGGGCGGTGCCCGCGGCCACTCGCAAGAAGCTGGAGCTGATCGTTGGCAAGTATCTTGGCGCCCGCTGAGGCCGATCTGCTGCGGCGGGTCGAGGCGCTCTCGGACAGCTTCGAGCCGCGAGCAGTCGAGGAATACGTGGCCCTGTTCAGCCGCGTCATCGCGGAGCGCACCGGGCTGTGGAGCGCGCGGGAGCTGGAGGAGCGCTACCGGCGGATCCGGCAGCCGAAGCGCTGGGAGGGGGACGCTGGAACAATCAGGACCGTATTTGTTCTATCGCGCGTCACCCTAGGCGCCGACATCGCCGTCACCAGCGTCCTGCTGGACGCAGCCCGCCGCCGCTTCCCCTCCGCCCGCATCGTGCTGTCCGGCGGGCGCAAGAATTATGAGCTGTTCGCCCGGGAACCGCGCATCGAGTGGCTCGCGGTCGAGTACGGGCGCACGGCTCCGCTGGACCAGCGCCTGCAAGCCGGCTTGGCGCTTCGTTCCCGGCTCGATGAGCCGGGCGCCATCGTCCTCGATCCCGATTCCCGCATCAGCCAGCTTGGCCTGCTGCCGATTTGCGACGAGCGCCGCTACTATTTCTTCGAGAGTCGCACTTGGGGAGGCGATGGGCCCGAGCCCCTGGCCGAGTTGGCCCGCCATTGGGTGGGGCATGCATTGGGCGTCGAGGACGCCCGGCCATGGCTTGCTCCTGGCGAGAGCTGCCAGGCGCCGCCGGGCATCGCCGTCAGCCTCGGGGTCGGCGAGAATCCGGCAAAACGTGTGCCTGGAAATTTCGAAGCGAGACTGCTGGCCGGACTGGCACGCCTGGGTCTACCCCTGTTGGTGGACACGGGTGCCGGCGGAGACGAAGCTCAACGCGTGGAACGCGCCTTGGAGACAGCGGGCCTGGCGCCGCCCCGAGCTGTCGCGTTCCGCGGCCCTTTCGCCGCGTTTGCCGCTTGCATCGCGCGGAGCCGGCTTTACGTGGGCTACGATTCGGCGGGGCAGCATGCCGCCGCAGCCTTCGGCATCCCAACCGTAACCATCTTCAGGGGTTTCCCTTGCGAGCGCTTCTTTGCCCGCTGGCAGCCGTGGGGCCCGGGGCCCAGGGCGACCATTCGCGTCGAAGAAGGGGCCGACCCACGGCAGGTTCTCGAAGAGACCTTGGAAGCGGTGCGGCGATTGCTCGGCGGCTGAGCTGGGGCTCCCGGGTTTAGCCGTACTCGCGGGGCCCAGCCCAGCCGCGCAAAAGCGTTCAATGGGGAACACCCCGCGGCGCACACTCCCCCAGCAAACGCTCGTGCGCCCCAGCGCAAAAGCGGTCGCTGGGAATACCTCGCGGCGCACGCCCCTGGAAACCGTCTCGCGCAACCGCTCAGCCCGTCGGCCTGATTGTTCGACTGGATTGCGAGCGTCCGGGTGGCAAAGTCGAGATGCGCTTGGCCGGGAGCGTCGGCTGGCGCGCCGCGGAAGCAGCGACCCGGAGGGCAAGCCGGACCGAGCATGGCCGCCTGCCGATCGCCACCCCAGTGGGTGGACAATCTTCCGCTCGCCGCCCGGCGAGGGGTCAGCCGGTCTGCCTCTTCACCGAGGTTCTCAAAATCCGGTCATCCCAAACGCAGCGGCCGGTTAGTAGGCTCCAACCCGGCCGCGCATCAGGCGGCAAGCCGATCCCGCCCGAACCCGATCCCGACGCCCGCGGGCTCCATAAGTTCAGCTTGGCCGAGATCGGAACCCACTCCCCCAATCTCCGGGCCTCAGGGCCGCACACAGTGGGTGACATCGTGTACCTTCCGGCAGGCCCCCAATCCCCGGGCCTGAAGGTCCCACGGTTGCCGGTTCTGTTCTCGAGTAGGATAGCTGCCCAGGGCTGGCGGCCGCGGGTACCACACCGCGCGGTCAGGTCTCCTCGACTGGTATCACCCGCACGAACTCGGCGATCACCTGGAAATCATCGGGACCCAGCTCGAGCACCGGGTAATCAGGATTGAGCGGCTCGAGCACGACACGCGTGTGCCGCCACCCTCCTTCCCTAGTGACCGTCTTCTCGCTGCGGTAACGCTTGACGGTGAACTCGCCGCCTTCGGAGGCGCCGCGGTGCCGCACCAGCACCAGCTTGCCCTGACGCGACCCGGCCGTGATCCTTCGGAACAGGCAAAGGCTGCCATCGGGGATGCGCGGCTCCATGGAGCGGCCCACCACCTGGCAGGCGAAGTAGTCCAGCGAAGGCCGCAATCCCGCTGGCACTGGGATCCAGCCCTCCGGCTCCGCGTCCACGTCGTGCTCGGGGCCAAACTTCCCAGCCGCTGCCCGTAGCGAATACACCGGCAGGTGCGTCTGGAAGGGTATGACCGGGACGGGTTGCCGCAGCCCCTCTATCTCGCGCTCGTAGAGCCGGTCCAGAGCACGGCCGAAGTCGCCGACCACCGCCCAGCGTCGTTCGGAGATCCGGAGCGTATTGGAGAGCTGGTCTTCGAGCAGCGCGATCAACCGGGCAGCCCCCATTCGTTCGGCCTGGCTAGCC
>JBMFPL010000010.1:6569-19503 GCA_049969115.1 Bryobacteraceae bacterium
CAGATCGGCGGCCAGGAGCTCAAGAACCTCAGCGTCTTCCGGCGGCGCCCAATCGCGCCAATCGTCGCGCAGTTTGAGATGGAGCCGGTCCGCCGTCTCATCGAGCAGCAGCACCCCCACGGGCGCTGGCCGCCGCCCGGGCAGGACAACCTCCAGCACCCAATAGGGCGCTCTGGTGGGCCCCGCCATGATCGATACGCTCAAGCTCTCGCGCCCTTTGCCTGCCCTTATATCGGGCGGAAACCATCCCGGCTTTAGGCGCCGGGCCGGTAATAACCTTTGCGGTGCCGGACCTTCACGTTGGGCAGGTTCACGCGCACCTCGATGTTCCGGAATGCCTTCGGCGATTCGGGCTCGTCAGGCACATAGCGCAGCACGTACTGGGTGGTGATCTCGCCGGCTACCGCCGCCACCGCCCGAACGATATTGGCAGCGATCGCCGCCGCGTAGCCGCCCGTACCTACCCGCAAGGCATAGTTGCCTTCGTCGGAAGGCGTCGAAAGATAACCCGAGACGTCCCTGTAGACCCCTTGCAAGGGGTACTCCACCCGGCCCCCGGTCTCCTCGGCCAGCCGCTTCAGGGTCTTTTCACCCTCGCTGGTGAAGCCGAACGCCACCGTCGAAACCCCGTATATGGTCACCATGTTGCGCTGCGCCAGCTCGAGCACCTCCTCGAAGGTGTGCTTGCTGGCGTTGTCGTTGCCGTCGCCCACGATGATCAGCACCCGCCGAGGCTCGATCGGCTCGCCCCCGATAAGGGTCCGCTTGGTGCACGCCATCCAGATGGCATCGAAAAGCGCCGCCCCGCCGCCCGGCTTGAGCTTGCGGATCTTCTCTACGATCTTCTCCGAGTCGGTCGTGGTGTCCACCAGCAGCTCCGGCTCGTTGGAATAGCTGATCAGGTAGCCGGAGAATTTCTTGTCGCCGGGCAGCAGGGTCCAGACCAGCTCCAACACGGCGTCCTGGAAGGTCTTCCAGTGCAGGCGGGTGGTGTTGCTCATGTCGAGCAGGAAGCCCACCACCACCGGCTGGCCCTGCTCGCGGCTGAAATAAACGATCTTCTGCGGCCGCCCCTCGTCCAGTACCAGAAAATCGCTCGCCTCCAGGTTGGACACGAAAGCGCCCTTGTCATCGGTGACGGTCACGGGCACCACGACTTCGTTGACCTGGACCCGTATGGGTTGCTGCTGGGTGGACTGGGGCTGAAGCTGAGGCTGGGTCTGCGTTTGGGCGAGCGCAGCCAAGGCCAGCGCCACGAAGGGCAACACAGGAGAGCGCATGCAGCTTCCGCCTGCCTCAATTATAAACCGGGCCGCCGGTCAACCGGGTGCGGGCCGGGCACAGCGGGCGCAAACGCCGGGGAGGCGGCGCATGGCCGAATGGCGCTCAGAGGGGCACTCCAATGGGCTCCGGGACAGGACTCGGGCTAAAAGCCGGTTCGCTTACGGCGCGGCTCCGGGCGGTTACCAGGACTGGTATGAAGCATAGGATGCTAGCAGACCGCCCCTATATTTATCCGCGCAGAAACCTTGACAACCTTGCGCGCATCAGTTATGATGGTGAATGACAGGAGGTGAGGACAATGGCCATCACCAAATACGATCCCTTCGCTGCTCTGGAGCTTCCCAGCCTGCGGCTGTTCCAGGATGCCATCAACCGCCTGTTCTCCGAGCCCGTGACCACTCGTCCCTGGGCCCCGCCCGTGGACATCATGGAGACCGACGAGGCCCTGATCGTCAAGGCTGACCTGCCGGATGTGGACCTCAAGGACATTGACATCCAGATCGAAAACGGTACTTTGACGCTCAAGGGCGAGCGCAAGTTCGAGAAGGAGGACAAGCGGGTGGGCTACCACAGGGTCGAGCGGGCTTACGGCTCGTTCGTCCGCTGCTTCTCGATCCCCGACACGGTGGATCCCGAGAAGGTCCGCGCCGAATACAAGAACGGCGTGCTGACCGTGACCCTGCCCAAGAAGGAAGTCGCTAAGCCGCGGACCATCAAGGTCGAAGTGGCCAAGTGAACCTTGTGCGCGGTTGGCGGCCGGGCGTCGCGCCTGCGCCCGGCCGCTTTTTCTTTCTCAGAGCTTGACGATTTTCTCTGACCGGATCCCGCGCGTGGCGTTGCGCGTATCCACCACCAATTCCGCCCGTTCTACCAGCCCTCGGTAATCCACCGAGGAGTGGTCGGTCACGATGACCACGCAGTCGGCCGCCGCCGCGGCCTCCTCCAGGTCTTCCGATTGCATGGTCTCCCCGTCCACCACCACCTGCCGCACGTAAGGATCTGAGTAACTCAGCCGCGCTCCGCGCCGCTTGAGCAGGTGCATGATGTCCAGGGCCGGCGACTCGCGCACATCGTCAATGTCCCGCTTGTAGGCCACCCCGACAATGTGAATATGGGAGCCCCGCACGGGCTTGCAGCGATCGTTGAGCGCGTTCTGGATTTTCTCGACCACGAACAGCGGCATCTGCCCGTTGATGTAGCCGGCCAGCTCGATGAAGCGAGCCTCGATGCCCGCCTGCTTGGTCTTCCAGGACAAATAAAACGGGTCAATGGGAATGCAGTGGCCGCCCAGACCAGGACCCGGATAGAACGGCATGAAGCCGAAGGGCTTGGTCGCCGCCGCCTCGATCACCTCCCATACATCGATGCCCATGCGGTCGCACATGAGCGCCATCTCGTTGACCAGGCCAATGTTGATCATGCGGAAGGTGTTCTCCAGCAGCTTCACCATTTCCGCCACGCGCGTCGAACTGACCGGCACCACGCGCTCGAGCGCCTGGCTGTAGTAAAGGGCGCCGAGCTCGGTGCACACGGGCGTGATCCCGCCCACGACCTTGGGAATATTGTGCGTCTGGTACTGGCGGTTGCCCGGGTCCACGCGCTCGGGCGAAAAACATAGGAAAAACTCCTGGCCCACGCGCAAATGCTCGCGCTCGAGCATGGGTAACACGAACTCGTCGGTGGTACCCGGGTAAGTGGTGGACTCCAGAATGACGAGCATCCCCGCATGCAGGTAGCGCGCGACCTGGCGGCAGGCGGCGTCGATGTAGCTCATGTCCGGGTCCTTGGTCTTGCGCAGCGGCGTGGGCACGCAGATGTTGACCGTATCCAGCCCCGCCATGCAGGCGTAATCGGTGGTCGCCCCCAGCCTGCCCTCGGCCACCAGAGCCGCCAGCTCCCCCGAGGGCACGTCGAGCACGTAGGATTCGCCGGCGTTCACCCTCGCTACTTTGCCCGGATCCGTCTCGATGCCGGTTACTTGGAATCCTGCCTTGGCGAACTCCACCGCCAGGGGCAGTCCCACGTAGCCCAGGCCGACCACGCCCACCCGCGCCTGGCGCTCGCGGATCTTCCGCTCCAGTTCACGGGCGTGTGCGCTCCAGCCAACCTCCTGCACCGCAATCCTCCTAGCGATCGAAGTAGTATTCGCCCCCGGCCACGATCTCAGCCGGCCCCGTCAGCACCACTTCCTCGCCCTCCCAGACCAGCTCCAACGGCCCTCCCGGGGTGAGCACGCGCACCGGGCTGACTGCCATCCCCCGCAGCACGGCCGCCACCGCCGCTCCCGTGGAACCCGTGCCCGAACTTAAGGTCTCGCCCACCCCACGCTCCCAGAAGCGCACGTCCAGCGTGTGCGCATCCAGCCGCTTGACGAAGGAGACGTTGGTGCGCCGAGGGAAGGCGCGGTGGCGCTCGATCTCGGCCCCCAGCTTGCGCCAGTCGAAATCGAAATCTTCCACAAAGACCACGCACTGGGGATTGCCCACGTCCAGCACCACGACCTCGCGCTCGCCCCCGGCCAGCGCCAGCCTTGTCTCCCAACCCCCGGCAGGCCACCGGGGACGGCCCATGTTCATGCGGAACCGGTAACGCAGCGGGGCGGCGCTGACCAGCTCGATCTCCTTGATGCCCGCGGCGGTGAGCAGCCGCACCGGTGTCCTGCGCAAGCCCGAGTCGTGCAGGAACGCGGCTGCGCAGCGCGTCCCGTTGCCCGAGATCTCGGCCTCGCTGCCATCGGCGTTGAACAGCCGCAGCGAGGCGTCGAAGTCGGCCGCGCTGTCGGAGTTGGCCCGCACGAGGATCCAGCCGTCGGCCCCTACGCCGCTGTGGCGGTCGCAGATGGCCCGGGCGGCCTCGGCCAAGCGTTCCAGCGGCGCTTCGTTGGCCCACGTCAGCACGAAATCATTGCCCGCTCCGTGCGCCTTGGTGAAGGGTATCCGGATCATAGCCAGCCGACCGCCGGTAGAGCTGAACCACCGGCCCTCCTTTCACGACGATGGTTTCCCAAAGATGATAGCGCGGCCCCTGCCTGGGCAGCTTCGCCAGCGCTCCCGAAAGCGCATCGCCTGTGATGACCAGCGCCCATGGCTCTGCCAACATCAGCTCGGGCCGCGCCATCGCTCCGAGCCACGCCGGCCCGTTGCCCTCGTGCAGCATGTAGCGCAGGGGAATCCCGGCCGTGCGAAAGACTCCCGCAAGGTCGCCGAAGCACGCGGCCACCCCATCACCGGGGCGGCGCCACCTGGCGAGCGCTTCGGCCGCCTTCTGCGTCCACGCCCTGCGCGCTTCGGAGTTGACCTGCGATTCCTTCCAGCAGATCCATGCCTCCGGCCGCGGCCGCGCGGCCCACCAGGCCGAGCAGGCTGCCACCGCGGCAATCGCGGCCAGAGAACGCCACTTCGGACCCACCAGCAGAATCGCTCCCGCCACTCCCACCGCCAGCAGCGGCAGCGCGACCAGCCCGTAGCGCGTGTTGTAGTAGCTGTACGGCCACAGGTGCGGCACGAAAATGGGGGTCCCGGCGCAATAGATGCTGAGCCAGTAAAAAGCTACCGGCAACGCCGCCAGCGCCACGATCCACCACCGTCGCCGCAGGAGCGCGCCCAGCAGCCCAGCCGTGCCCATCACGGCCAGCGGCCAGCCCGCGCAAAGCCGCGCCGCCTCGCGCAACTGGATCCAGGCCTGCCGCCAGTCGTGGTCGCCGGGATAACGCGCCATGCCTTGATCTAGACTGCGCTGGTAAATGGCGCGCGCCGAATACGGGCCCCGGTAGAACTCGAGCGGGTCCCCGTGCAGCCACCAATTGTGCGCCAGCCAGTACAGCGGGCCGGCCGCGGCCAGCATCCCGTAAACCAAGGCCGCGCGCCAGCGCCGTCCGTCCCCGGTCGCGAGCAGGTAAAGAGTAACGAAGGGAATCAAGAACCAGCCCTCGTAGCGGGTCAGCGTGCCCGCCATCGTCACTACGCCAGCCCCCGCCGCGTTCAGCAGCGACGGGCTGCTGCGGTAGCGAACGCTGAAGTACACGATCCCCCCCAGCGCCGCCAGCCAAAAGGCCTCGCTCATGGCAGTGGATTTGAGATAGAGCAGATTGGGATTCAACGCCAGCGCGCCCAGCCCTGCCAGCGCCGCAGGCCGCGACTGGAAGGCGCGTACCAGCGCCGCGTAAAACAGGCATCCTGCGATCACGAACGCGGCCGAAGCCGGCGCCGCACCCGCAAGCCCGCTGCGCCACCACTCATCCCGCCGCGCTAGCGGCAGCATCGCCAGATGGGGCAACGGCAACCAAACCGTGCCGATCTGCTCGTAGCCCGGAGTGCGCGAATCCACGATGCGCCGCGCGATGTTCAGGTGCGCCTCGGCGTCGCCAAAGTATAAGACCCATCCCCGCCGCGCCACCCAAGCCGTGGTCGCCCAGCTCCACAGCGACAGCACCAGCAGCACCAGCGCGCTTTCCACCACCGCGCCTGCACGCTGCCGCTTCGCCTCAGAATTCCGTGAGCGCTTTGAACTCCTGGAAGCGGGCATCAATCTCTTTGCGGGTGAGGGTGCGGAAGCGATCCACACCGAACTGCTCGCAGCAGAAGCTTCCCATCACCGATCCGTAAATCACGGCGCGGCGCAGCAGACGAGCCTCGATGCCGGTCTGGTCCGGCTCGGCGCCTTGCTCGGCCAGGTACCCGAAGAAACCGCCGGCAAAGCAATCGCCCGCCCCCGTGGGGTCGCGCACGGTTTCCAGCAAATAAGCGGGCGCCAGGAAGGGACCGTCGTCGGTGAACAGCAGCGCGCCGTACTCGCCCCGCTTGATCACCAGAATCCTCGGGCCGAGGGCGCGGATCTTCTCCGCCGCCTTCCGCAGATTGCGTTCGCCCGAAAGCAGGCGCACCTCGCTGTCATTGATCAGCAGCACGCTCCAGCCCGCCAGCGTCGCCAGCAGTTGGTCGCGCTGGTTTTCGATCCAGTAATTCATGGTGTCGCCGCCCACCAGTCGGGGCGCGTGCATCTGCGCCTGGACCTCGCGTTGCAGCGAGGGCTGGATGTTGCCCAGAAAAAGATAGGGCCGCGAGCGGTAATGCGCCGGCAACTGCGGGCGGAAAGCGGCGAAGACGTTGAGTTCGGTGCGCAGCGTCACCCGCTCGTTCATGTCCTCGGAGTAGACGCCGGACCAATAAAACGTTTTGCCCGGCGCCTGTTCCAGCCCGGACAGGTCCACCCCGTGCTCTTCCAGGAACCGCCGGTCGGCCGGATCGAAATCCTCGCCCACCACGCCCACCACACCCACCTCGGTGAAATAACTGGCCGCCAGCGCCACGTAGGTGCACGCCCCGCCCAGCATCCGCTCGCGACGGCCGTAGGGCGTCTGCACGCCGTCATAGGCCACCGATCCCACCACTACCAGCGACATCCTACTGATTGTATAGCGCCGCACTCAGCCGGCGCCCTTGCGCCAGCCGACCGTGCGCTATACTGGGTGCGCCATGCACGCTCGCTGCGCAACCCTCGACCGTCGCCGCTTCATTCAGTGCCTCTCGGCACCCTTGTTCGCCCGTCTCGCCGCGGGAATGGAAGCGCCCGCCGGCCCCTGGGATGGCCCGGCAGTGGTCGCCAAGCTCTACCTGGGCGGCCGGCCCGGGTGGCCCCGCCCGGACCTCAACCTCGAGGATGATATCCGCGAGATCGAAACGCGCCTCGCCGAACTCGAGCGCCGCTATCCCGGCCAGATCCGCTTCACCGGCGGCGAGACCGTGCGCAACGCCCAGCAAACCCAGGCTTGGCTGGAGCGGGCCGGCGACGCCGACGTGATTCTCGCCTTCAACCTGGTCACCATCATTCACCCTATGCTGCGCGCGCTGGTCGAATCGGGCAAGCCCACCCTGCTGTTCGCCCGTCCTTACGCCGGCCATGACTGGACGCATGCCGCCATTTACATCCAGCGCGGGGCCCGCCTGGAAATGATCGCCTCCAGCGACTTCGCCGATCTCGACCCCTACCTGCCGCTGTTCCGCACCGTGCACCATCTCCGCCACAGCCGCGTCCTGCTCGTCTCACCGCCCACGGCTCGGCCGGCTACCGAGGGTTTCACGCGCCAGTTCGGAACCCAGTTCGGTTTCCCCAGCTACCTCGAGCTGAAGGCCGCCTATGACGCCGCATCCGCCACCGAAGCGGAAAAGCTGGCGCGCGAGTTCATCCGCGCCGCGGTGCGGGTGGTCGAGCCCGGCGAGCAGGAAATCGCCAGCTCCGTGCGCCTGTACCTTGGCCTCCGCGAGGTCCTGCGCCGCGAACGGGCCAATGCCATCGCCATCGACTGCCTGGGCGGCTTCGGGCGCGGCGAGCTTCCCGCCTATCCCTGCATCGCTTTCTCGAAGTTCAACGACGCCGGGCTCTATGGCGTCTGCGAGAACGATCTGGACTCGGCCATGACCCAACTGCTGGTGACTTCCTTCTCGGGCAAGCCCGGCTTCGTCACCGACCCCGTCTTCGACACGAGCCGCAACGAGGTCATCCACGCGCACTGCGTGGCAGCTACCCGCCTGCGCGGCCTTTCGGCCGAGCCTTCGCCTTACCTGGTACGTTCGCACCTCGAGGATCACAAGGGCGCTTCTTTGCAAGTGCTAGCGCCCGCGGGCGACCGCGTCACCGTGGCGCGTTTCGCCGGCCCCAAGAAACTGCTGGTCTCCACCGGCGAGGCCGTGGGCAACGTGGACGACGAGCGCGGCTGCCGCACCAAGATCCGCACCAAGGTAGCCGACGCGCGCAAGCTCCTGCTGTCGTGGTCGTCCGCACTCAACGAGGGTCAGGGCATGCCCGGCACCCGCGACCTGCTCCACCGCGTGCTCTTCTACGGCGATCACCTGGAGTCTATCGAGCGGCTGGGCCGCCTGCTCGGCTTCCAGGTGATCCACGAAGGCTGAAACTGCAAGCGGCGCTCACGCCAGCCGGCGCAGCCAGAACTTGTGCAGGCGCATCAGCTCGTGCCCGCGCACAGCCAGCGCGCGCATCTCGAGTACCGCAGGACCGCGCTCCAAGACCAGTTCACCCGCGCGGAAGCTCTCGAAGATGAGCGGCCCCGCCGTAGCGCGCGCTGTCCCTTCCAGGCGCGCCCTGCCGGCCGTGACCTCGTAGCGCGAGCCAGCGTCCTGCGGCGCGCAGCCGTATTCCAGGATCACTTCGTAGCGACCGGGCGCCACCACCTCGATCCGCCATCGCAAGCCGTCGCCCGGCTCGCTCCAATCCTCAATGGTGTCGCGGTTGTAGTGCCGCCAGGCCGGCCTCAGCTTTTTGCCCGCCAGTTCGCTCCAAGCCAGGTCCAGCTCCACCGGGTTCTCGTCCTCGCGGCCCACTTCGATGGGCACGCGCCGGTAGTGCTGCCCCGCGGTCACATCGCGGAAGAATTCTTCGAAGCGCCGGCGCAACTGGCGCGCCAGCTCCGGCTGCTGGCGCGCGATGTCGTGCTGCTCGCCGGGATCGCGGCCGAGATCGTAGAGCTCGCCGGTGGCATGGAGCTTGAAGCCGCGCGCATCCATCACCGCCCAGTTGGGCCGGAATGCCTTGCGCTCTTCGGGAGGCGCTTGCGAAGGGTCCGCAGGCGGCTCGAGCAGCGGTCGCACGCGGTTCCACTGGTGAAACAGGTGTTCGTGAAGAGCCGCACCGCCCCCCGTGCGGAGCAGCGCGAGCAGGCTGCGACCGTCCAGCTTACGGTCCGAGGGCAGAGGCGCCCCGATCGACTCGCACAGCGTCGGGAAAATATCAATATGCTGGGCCGGGGTTTCGACCACGGCCCCTGCCGGGAACTGCCCGGGCCAGCGAACAAAGAACGGAACGCGTACCCCGCCCTCGTAGACGCTGCCCTTGTTGCCGCGCAGCCCGCACGAGTGATAGCGGCTGACGCCGCCGTTGTCGCTCATGAAAATCAGCACCGTGTTGCCGGCCAGATTCCAGCGTTCCAGCGCGGCCAGCAGGCGCCCCAGGTTTTCGTCCACCGCTGTGATCATGCCGTAGATCCGCGCCTCCTGGAGCGGCAGTCCCTTCTTCAGGTAGCGCGCGATGTAAGAATCGGGAACCAGATAGGGAGAGTGGGGGGCGTTGTAGGCCAGATACAGAAAAAACGGTTTCGAGCGATTCTGTTCCACCCAGGCCAGCGCCTGCTCCGTCAGCACGTCGGTGATGTAGCCCGTGGCAGTTACGCGCCGCTTGTTGTGCCACAGCTCGTCGGAGTCGTCGTAGCGGTTGATGAAGCCGTACTGCCAGAACCCGAAGAACTCGTCGAAGCCGCGCTGGTTGGGGTGGTATTTCATGTAGCGGCCCAGGTGCCACTTGCCGATGCAGGCCGTCCGGTACCCCTGCTCCTGGAAGACCTGCCCCAGCGTGATTTCGCCGGCATCGAGCGTGTCCCGGCCTTTGTAGGTGTCAATGGCGCCGGTGCGCTGGTAGTGCCGGCCCGTCATCAGGGCGGCGCGGGTGGGCGTGCACACCGGGGAGCAGTAGAAACGGTGGAAGCGCACGCCCTCCCGCGCGATCCGGTCCATCGCGGGTGTTTCGATGTGAGGATTGCCGTGGATCCTTACATCCCACCAGCCCTGATCGTCGGTGATGACCAGGATGACGTTGGGCCGCGCCGGAACCGCCGCAACGGCAGGCGCGGCCGCCGCAGCCAGAAAGCCCCTGCGCGTCATCGGTTGCCTCAGACACCGCGCCGCGGGCGCTCCCTCCGCACGCGATCCATGTTCTGCACCGGCTCGCGGTCGCACTCGATGGCGATCACCGTGATGGGATCATCCGGCGGCGTCTTGGGCAGGCCGGTGAAGCGTACGCGGAACTCCTCCTGCTGGAAGGCGACGGGCTTGCCGGTGGCCAGCAGCTTCGCCGATTGCACCTTGCACTCCAGGCCGCCCAGCGCCACGCTCTCGCCCGGCCAGAAGTGCACGTGCATGTAAAGCGTGTTGCCCTTGCGCGTGAAGCCGGCATAGTTGGACCGGTTCACGCGGCAGCGCTCGGCCCCGTAAATGGTGTGCCCGTTGCGCTCCATCCAGCGGCCAATGGCGCTCAAAATCCTGACGGACTCCTCGGGCACCGACCCGTCGCCGCGCGGGCCGATGTTCAGCAGGTAGTTGCCGCCATCGCGCGCGCACTGGATGAGCTGGCGCAGGCAGGTCTTGGGCGATTTCCAGTTGTCATCGGCCGCCTGGTAGCCCCAGGAGTCGTTCATGGTCATGCACGTCTCCCAGGCCCGGCCCGGTTTCTCCGCCTGGATCCGCTGCTCGGGCGTCGAGAAATCGCCCGGCAGCAGGTTGCGGTTGTTCACAATGATGTCGGGCTGGAGCTTGAAGACCATCTCGTTCATGCGCACCGACTCCCATCCCTCGGCCGTCAGCGGCCAGGCCACGTCGTACCAGAGGATGTCAATTTTGCCGTAGCTGGTCAGCAGCTCGCGGATCTGCCCGTGGATGTACTCGACGAAGCGCCTGCGCGCCGCCTCGTCGCTGGCGCAACGGGCGCCGTCGGGATGATGCCAGTCCATGAGCGAGTAATAGAAGCCCACCCGCAGACCCTCGGCGCGCGCGGCCTCCACATACTCGGCCACCAGATCGCGCCCCGGGCCCTGCTTGGTGGCGCAGTAATCGGTCAACTTGCTGTCGAACAGGCAGAAGCCCTCGTGGTGCTTGGTGGTCATCACCATGTACTTCTGCCCTGCCCGCCGCGCCAGCCGCGCCCATTCGCGGGGCGCGCCGGGCTTAGGTTTGAACTGTTTGGCCAACTGCTCGTACTCAGCCACCGGGATGCCTTCGTTTTCCATCACCCACTCGTGCCGGCCGAGCAGGCTGTAAAGGCCCCAGTGGATGAACATGCCGAATTTCGCCTCGTGCCACCACTTCATGCGGCGCTCGCGATCAGCGTCGCCGGGCAGCGGCCTCTGCATGGCCGCCGCAACCGCCGGCGCCGAGCCCAGCGCCTGCAACCACTGACGGCGTGAAAAAACTGGCGTGATCATGATGACCTCCTTCGCGTCTGAAACAAATGTACAACGCCTGCAGCCCGCCCGGAAGCGCCGCCTGCGGATCTTCGGCGCGCACGCAGACGGGCAGGACCCCCGCGCTCAGCTTCAGTGACCGCCGTTTCCGGTCAGCCCCAGCAGGTACCGGTGCGCCGCCAGCGCGGCCTTGGCCCCCGCGGCAGCCGCGACCACGATCTGCTTTTCCGGCTCGTCGGTGACGTCGCCGGCGGCGAACAGCCCGGGCACGGCGGTGGCCTGGTTCCGGTCCACCGGGATCTCGCCCGCCTCGTTGAGCTTCACCAGGTGCTCTACTGGCGTGGAATTGGGCGTCAGGCCGATTTCCAAAAAGACCCCCTCCACCAAGAAGTCCGTGCGCTGCTGGCCATCGATCGACTCGACCCGCAGGCCTTGCAAACTTTCCCGGCCCAGAAATTCCACTACGCGGGTGGCGGGGTGCAAGCGCACGCGCCCGGACCGGGTCACTTCCTCGAACAATACCCTGTCGGCCTGCCAGTCGGGCAGGATGTTGAAGATGTCAATCTGGCGAGCATAGGAAAGCAGGTCGCGCGCCGCCGTGAACGCCGAATTCCCGCCCCCGATCACGGCCACCCGTTTGCCGCGAAACAGAGGAGCGTCGCAGGTCGCGCAGAAAGCGATCCCCCGACCGATGAAGCGATCCTCGCCCGGGACACCGAGACGACGGTAGCGCTTGCCCGCACAGTAAATGACGCTGCGCGCCTGGTATTGGGTCCCCCCGGCTAACCGCAACTGGAACGTTCCGTTCTCCCGATCCACCCGCTCTACGGTGACGTGCAGCGCCATGGCGAACCGGTAGTGCTCGGCGTGATGCCGCAAACTCTCGGCCAGCTCGAGCCCGCCCACCTCCGGGATTCCCGGCCAGTTCTCCACCAGGGCGGTATCGTTCACCTGGCCGCCCGGCTCGTCGCCCAGCAGGACCACATCGAGCATCTTGCGGGCCGCGTAAATCGCGGCGGTAAACGCCGCAGGACCCGCACCCACGATGGCCACGTCGTACAGGTGCGCCGGATCGGGCTCGCTCACCAGTCGCTCGCCCCGCGCCTCCCGCGCCAGCGCTTCGATCCGTTCGTATTCCCTGGGATTGCCCACGCGCAGGATCTCGATGATCGCCGCGACAGGCTCGAGGGCCCCTTCGAAGGCCGGACGCCCGTTGATCACCGTGCGCGGCACCCCGTGGACCTGATAGCGCTGCGCCAGTTGCGGAAATTCCGAGGCGTCCACCATGTCCGCTGTCACGGCCTCGTTCAGGAAGGCGAGCTGGTGCGCCAGCCGCACCATCCTCGGGCAGTACGGGCAGGTGAGCGTGACCATCACCTCCAGATGGACCGGCCGCACGATCAGGCGGGCTAGTTGCTCGGCTTCCCGGCTCAGGCCCGAAACGCCCCGGCTCACCATCTCGATGTCTTCGACCAGGCTCCCGAACTCGTAACCCCCCGTCACCCCGAAGAAGCGAATCCCGTAATCCTTCTCGCTGGCGACGATCGTCGCGGGAACCTTGTCCACCCCGAATTGCCGCGCCTTGTCGCCGTCGGCAATCAGCTCGTACACCTCCAGCGTGAGCTTGCCGGACAGCGAAGCTACCGCGCGCAACAGCTCCTCCTGCTCGCGGCAGGCGGCGCAGGC
>JBMFPL010000011.1:0-19351 GCA_049969115.1 Bryobacteraceae bacterium
TTGAATTCGCGCCATTCAGTGACACGTTTCTGGTAAATGGCTTCGCGCCCCAGAATGGCGGTAAGCGCCGCGGTGGCGCCGGTGACGATATCTGCGGGCGGGCGTGCGCCGGTGCGTATGGCCTCCAGAAAGGCGGCGATATGCGCGTCGCCTTTGCGCTCAGGGACCATCTCCACCAGCTTCTGCGGGGCGGCCTTGCGCTCACGCGGGTAAAACACCGAGGCCATGAGGTCCACCGCGCCCTTGGTTCCATAAACGTAAAAATACTGACCCCCGCCGGGCAGCCCGGAGGGGTGGAAAAATACCTGGGTGAAGGAAAGCTTGACGCCGTTGGGATACTCGTAACTCAGCGTGTAGCCGTCCATGTTTGTGCGCCCGGGCGGGTCGTTTTTCCACAGTAGCGTACCGCCGAAACCAGCCGCCCGCTCGGGCGGCGAGCCGATGATCCAGTTGCAGATGTCCAGGTTATGGACGGCCATCTCGACGATCACGTCGCCCGACCGGCGCGCATCGAAGAACCAGTCGGCCGAGGGACCGTTGTGGTCCAGATCCTCGGAGGCGTGGCGTTGGGCTTTCACCATGATCACCTCGCCAGCCACGCCCTCGTGAATTCGGGCGATAGTGGCGCGCAGGCGCTCGTCGGAGCGCAGTTGCTGGCCGACTTGGAGTACGGTCCTGGCCGAGCGCGCCGCCTGGAGCAACTGGCGGACCTGCTCGGGCGTGATGCCCACCGGCTTCTCCAAATATACGTGTTTGCCCGCGGCCAGCGCGGCCATCGCCATTTCCGCGTGGAGATCGCACGGGGTGGCGATGAACACGGCGTCCAGCCCCTGACGTTCCAGCAAACGGCGGTAGTCCGAGTAAGTGGCCGGCTTGTGTTCGGCGGCGCCGGTAGCCGCCTTGTCCAGGCGGTCAGGCTTCACGTCGCACAACGCGGCCACCCTGGCGCCAGGCAGTGCCATGAAGGCCCGCATCAAGTACGTTCCGCGATTGCCGGTGCCGATGAAGCCGGCAGCGACGGGCGCGGGTTCGGTCTGGGCCAGGCCGCGCAAGGCGGCCATGGAGCTCAAGAGAAATTCTCTGCGCTGCATCGTCACTCACGATAGCAGGAAACCCCGGCGCATGCCAGCCGCTTCCTGCAAGGCCGCGAGCGTGATCTCGGCCGTGCGCCGCCAGGGAAACTGCGCAGCGCGTTCGGGCCCCATCGCGCTGAGCCGGACGCGCAGTTGGTCGTCTTCGATGAGCCGCAACAGCGCCCCCGCGATTTCGTCTTCCGAAGCGGGATCGAACAGCAGCGCCGCGCCGCCCGCAACCGAAACCAGCGGCTCGATTCGGGAACAGGCGGTCGGAATGCCCGCAGCCATCGCCTCCAGCACCGGCAGCCCGAAGCCTTCGAAGCAGGAGGGATAGACAAAGGCGAAGGCCTGCCGGAAATAATCGTAAAGCTGCTGGCGCGGGATCCAGCCTGTCACCTCCACGCATGAGGCCAGACCGAGCTCCCGGATCTTCTGCTCGACGGCCCGCGTGTGAAAGCCGCGCAGCCCCGTCAACGCCAGCCGGAACTCGGGATGCCGCCGCCGCACGCTGGAGAACGCCACCAACAGCCGTTCGAGGTTTTTGTGCGGGTGCAGCGTGGACGCGCACAGGATGAGCGACTCGGGCGTCTGCGGCGCCCGCTCGCGCGCGATGCGGAAAAACGCGGGATCCACACCCAGGGGCACCACCCGCACCTTGGACGGCGCCACCCGGTAGAAGTGCAGGAAGTCGGCCCGCGTGGCCTCCGAATCGGCCAAAATCAGCGCCGAGCGGTGCGCCGCCAGCCACAAGAACAAGCGCCAGAAGGGCAGGTCGAACCAGCGGAAGTGCTCGGGATGGCGTTTGTGTTGGAGATCGTGGAAGACGGTCACCGAGGGGCAGGGCGCGACAGCAGGCGCAGTAAATCCGGGATTGAGCAGCACGTCGAGTCGGACGCGGGCCGCACGCAGGGGCAGCATGGTCTGCTCCCAGATCAGGCGCGCCGGGCGGAACCGGGCCCGCACGGGCTCACGGATTAAACGGAAATTAGGCCGGTCCGGGCAAAGATCGTCGCCGGTTTCGCGATTCGCCAAGATCACGTATTCGTTGCTGGCATCGAGTTCGGCGAAAGCGGCCAGTAGGCTGCGCAGGTAGATCTCGGTGCCCCCGACGCCGCCCGGGATCATGTAAAGCGCGTTGATGCCGATGCGGAGCGCCATGTCAGCGCGCTGCGCTCAGTGCGGCCGTGGCCTGGCTGAGGCCCTGTCGGGCCCCGGGATTGCGAGGGTTCAGTTTCAGAGCGCGCTGGTATTCGGCCAGCGCCGCCCTCGGGTCGCCAGCCTCCAGGAACACGTTGCCGCGGTAGACGTAGGTCATCTCGAAGCCTGGATCCAGCCGCTCGGCGATCCCCAGCTCGCGCAAGGCTTCATCGCGGCGGTTCCGCTTGCCGTAGACCATGCCCATCAGGGCGTGAACATGCGCGGTGTTCTCCAGCGCGGCTGCGGCGCGCAGCTTTTCCAGCGCCAGATCCGCGCGCCCCGCGCAATCGGCCGCCAGCGCCCAGTCCACCAGCAGTCGATAGTCGGCAGGACCCAGGCGCGCCGCCTGCTCGAAGTGCGGCAGCGCTTCCTCACAGCGGCCCTCGTGGTAGTAGGCGTAGGCGAGCTGGAAGCGGGGCCGCTGCTTGTGCGGCGACTTGGCGACCGTGTCCTGCCACAGCGCGATGGGATCGGCCCAGACCTGATTGCGCTGCCAGGTCGCGGCGCCCAGCAACGCAAGCCAGAGGCCCAGGACCGCGGCAAGCTTCGGCATCGTGGCTTTCCAGCGCCTCAACGCCTCCACGATCGCCAGCGCCAGCCACGGAATCGCGAGGTACATGCGGCGTTCCGCCGCCGGGTCCGCAATGGGGACGATCGAGGAGGTGGGCGCCAGCGTGGCCAGCGCGCATAGGATTCCGTAAGAGGCCAGCGGGAAGCACTTGCGGCCCACCAGCGCAAAGCCGACCAGCACCGCCAGCCCGAGCAGGCCCACGAGGGCCCCGTACTCGAGCGGCGTACGCGAGACGGGCAAGTCGTAGTCCAGGTTCTGGCCGTAGGGCAACAGGAACAGCCGCAGGTAGAGCCACAGAGCGCGGCACTGGGTCAGGAAGTACTGCCACCAGGTGAACTGGCGCACGCCGAAACCCGCCGTATTGCTGGTCGCCAGCACGTGCCATACGAAACCGGCCGCGGCCGCGGCGGCCACGACCAGGGGCGCGTACAGCCGCCAGTTCCTGCGGATGCCTCCCCAGCCCCCGTTCCAGTACAGATCGGTGATCGCCAGCACGGCCACCAGCGAGGCAGCGTGCTCCTTGCTCAGCACCGCGGCGGCGTACAGCGACAGTACTGCTGCCGCGCGCGTCCACGAGATGGCCGTCCCAGGGCGCACCACGAACAGCGTCAGAGCCCCAAGGTAAAACGTCCCGGCCAGAACCTCGGATCGCCCGGCGATGTATGCCACGCTTTCGGTCTGCAACGGGTGCCAGAGAAACAGCAGCGCGACGAAGCCGGCGAAAATCTGACGTCGCGACGCTTCGACCTGTGCTGCCTCCAGGATCTTGCGCGCCGTCAGGAAGACGAACAGACCGGCCGCCAGGTGCGCCAACACGCTGAACAGGTGGTAGGCGTAAGGTTCCATCTCGCCCAGCCGGTAACTGATCCAGTAACTGAGCATCAGCACCGGGCGAATCTGGCCCAGCCAGTAACGCAGCGGCGCTTGCTGAAGTCCCGGATTGGTGAAAGGCAGGTACAAATCGTCGAACAGGAACGGGCCGCGCAGCGCAGGCCGGTAAACCTCCAGCGTGAGCCAGAGAACGCCGAGCGCCGCCGCGGGGTAGATCCACCACCGGCGCGTTCTGGACGCAGCGCACTCCCGCGAGGCTTCAGCCTTCTGTCGTCTTTTCCCCATGCACGCAATTGAGCCGGTACTCGAGGATGGCCACGCGCTGCGTGAGCGCGATGTTGGCATCCTTGAGATCGGAAATGATCACGGAAAGCCGGAACAGCACGAGCAAGAACAGCGTGCCCACGATGAAGATCAAGGCCAGGGGCGGATTGCCGATGCCGAACCAGGCGGCCAGTGCGTGCAGGGCCGAGGGCCAGCGCGAGAGCACCAGCAGGGCCAGCGCCGCCCCGAACCAGCTCACCGAGTATTCCACGCGAATGTGCTGGCGGCGGATGGAAAACAGCACCAACGCCAGCAAGGCCAGGCTCATGCCGGTGGTGAAATCCAGGAGCTCTTCCATCATGTTTTCCCCCATGTTGCCCCGAGCGTGCAAACCTCTCAGCGCTTGCGGCGCTCGTACTTGAGCACGTTCACGAAAACCCCCAGCAGGACGTGAAAGATGTAGTAAAGCGACTTTAGCACGGTGATGGTGCTGCGCCCGGCCAGCCGAGGCCGCATCCGGCAAGGCACTTCCAGGAAGCGGAAGCGCCGGCGTTGCAGCACCACCAGCGCTTCGATTTCGGGATACTCGAGCGGGAAGCTTTTGCTGAACACCTGGAGGGCCTCGCGGTTGACGCCCACGAAGCCCGAGGTGGGATCGCGCACCGGCTTTCCCAGAATGGGACGCAACACGAGCCGGAAGAAGCGGATGCCAAGGCCGCGGATCAGGCTGCTGGGAGCGCCGTCGCCTTCGAGGAAGCGCGAGCCGATCACCATCTGACAGCCGCCGCTCTTCAGCGCCTCATAAATTCGCGGGATGTCACGCGGGTCGTGCTGGCCGTCGCCGTCGGCGCGGATCACGTACTGGTAGCCCAGCTCGTATGCCAGCTTGTAGCCGGCCTGTACGGCGCCCCCCAAGCCCAAATGGTAAGGAAGCGAGAGCACCTGGGCGCCTGCGCGCCGGGCCGCAGCCGCAGTCTGGTCCAGCGAGCAATCGTCTATGACCAGGATATCCACGCCTGGCAGGACCTGCCGGATCTCCTCGACCACCCGGCCTACCGCCGCTTCCTCGTTGTAGGCGGGGACGATGATGAGCAGCGAATCGGGGTCGCGCGAGTTCATAGCGAAGCCACCTGGCGGGGGCTGATCCAGTGCGCGCGCACCAGCTCAACGAATTGCTGCGGGCTGATGCGCGCCTGCCGGCGGATGGCCTTGCGTTGCCGCCACAGGCGGGGCAGGTGGAACAGCAGCGCCACGTGGGCGCGCAGGGCCAGGAAGGCCAGCTCCAGCGGGTGGCCCCCCGAGGCGCGGAACTGCGCCGCCAGGCTTTCGCTCTGGAAAAGGGCCAGCGCGTGCCAGGCATAGCGCGCAGCCGTCCAAAGCGGCGCTTTCCACACCATGCCCGCAGGGTAGTTCTTCAATAGCACGAAAAGTCGATTGCGCTCGACGTAGTAGGCCTTCAGCGGCGATGCCCGGCCCGCGCTTCGCGAGTAATTGTGCTCGACCACTGCTTCGGGAACGTAGAGGCACTTCCAGCCCGCCCAGCGCGCCCGCAGTCCCAGATCGGTGTCCTCGCAGTAAAGAAAGAAGTTCTCGTCAAAGAGGCCAATTTCTTCCAGCATCTGCCTCCGGTAAAGCGCGGCGCAGGCGCTGGGCAAGAGCACTTCTTCCCGATGGGCGTAGCGAGCCGCAGGCTCGTACTGGCCGCGCTGCTTGCTGCTGCCGTCGCCCGACACCAGCATGCCTGCCGAATCCAGCAGATCGCTGGCCGGCAAGCGGATCTGCGAGGCGCACATGCCCACGTCATGGCGGGAATCCATGGCGGCAACGACGCGCTCGAGCCAGTCGGGCCGGGCCACCGCGTCGTCGTTGATGGTGGCCAGGTAAGGGGCGCGGGAGGCGCGGAAGCCGGCGTTGACCGCGGCGCCAAAGCCGCGATTGCCGTCCAGTTCGATGATGTGCGTGGCCAGCCGCGCGGCGCAGCTCTGGCGAGCCAGGCCACAGCCGCTGTTGTCCACGATGATGATCTCTACGCCCTGCTGGGTCTGGCGATCCAGCGAGTAGACGCAATCCAGCAGCTCAGGACCGGCCCGCAAGGTAGGGACCACGACGCTGACTACAGGACCCGCCAAGATACCGATTGTACCTGAGGGCGGCGGAACTTGACGCCGTGGGCCGCGATTGCCCATGCTGGATGAGACGACGGGCCGCGGGCAGAGCCGGCCCGCAGGAAGGCAAGATATGGCGCGAGTCGAGCTGCTGATCGGCCAGACCACGGTGCAGGCGGAGTTCAACGATACAGCGAGCGCAAAGGCGATCCTGGAGGCCCTGCCAATCGAGAGCACGGGCAACTACTGGGGCGGCGAGTTCTACTTCCCGATCCCGGTGAAGCTGGCGCCCACCCCCGATGACGTCGAGGTGGTGGAACCGGGCACGGTGGCGTACTGGCCCGCCGGTTCGTGTCTGTGCGTGTTTTGGGGGCCTACGCCCGCCAGCCAGAGAGACGAATGCCGCGCGGCCAGCCCGGTGACGGTGGTCGGCCGCGTGCTCAATCCCGGGGTTTTGGGCGGGCTGAAGGGACGCAAGGTCCGGGTTCAGGCCGCCGGAACCGGCGATTAAAGTCGCTAAGGGTTTCCGCCGATAAGAGCTATGAGCAGGCGCGGGCAGCCGTGATCAATCGCGGCTGGCCGCGTCGCCAGGAGCGAGAACTTGAAGATCCACGACGCTTATCTGCCTGGCCCCGGGCCGTCCCAGCTTAAACAAGCCGAACAAGCGGCGCCCGCCGCGCCCGACCGCTCCGAGATTGGGCGAAAGACGACCCCCGCCGCCGGGGACACCGTTGGGTTGTCCGAACTTTCGGCCCGTCTGCTGGAGCTCGCCCGCATCGAGTCCCCCGAGCGCGCCGCGCGCATCGAAAAACTGACGCAGCAGGTGCGCAGCGGGCGTTACCAAGTAGATGCTTTGGCGGTCAGCCGCCGCATTATCGAGGAAGCCATCCAGAGGTGAGCGATGGCTGGCGCGGCTGGGAGTTGGGAGCAGCTTGCCTTGCGCTTGTCCCGGGCCGAGCAGTTGCTGCTCGCTCCTGGCGCCGAGGCCTGCGAGGCGGCAGCAACTGAACTCGAAGAGGTCGAGCGGGCGCTGAGAGCCGCTCCAAAGGGTGGGGCGGGCGCCCGTCTCGCTGCAGAGTCCCTCCGCGAGCGTCTGCGGCGGGTCAGCCGCCTGCTGGAGAATGCAGGGGAGCTTTGGAGGGGCTGGGGCCGGCTGCTGGGCGCACTGGCCGGCGGCTACACGGCCAGCGGCGAGCCAGCACCCCTCGAGCCGCCTGCCAGCCTGAACCTGGAAGGTTGAGGAGCATCGGATGGCGGGCTTCGTTTCCTCGCTAGGCGCTACGGCTGGCGCTTTGCGCGCCTTCGAAAAGGCTCTGACGGTGGTCGGTAACAATGTAGCCAACGCGATGACGCCTGGCTACGCCCGCCAGCGCTTATATCTGGAGGCGATTCCCTTTACGCCCGAAGTGGGGCTTTCCGGTGGCGTTCGGGCCGATCGGATCGAGGGCGCGCGCCAGGAGTACGCCGAGCAGGCGGTGCGGGCGCGTCAATCGGTCTGGGCGTTCTCGGACGAGGCAGCGGCCGCCCTGGGTCGCATCGAGGGTTTGTTCGACGTCTCCGGCGATATCTCGATTCCCCGCGCCATGACCGCCCTGTTCGAAGCCTTTTCGGCATGGGCGATGGCGCCGAACGACACCGTGTCGCGCCAGGCCGTGCTCGAAAGGGCCGAGGACGTGGCCAGCCGGTTCCGGGAGACCGCCTCCGCGCTGACCCAAGCCTTCTACCAGACCTCGAGCGTCATCCAGAACCACGTAGCCCAGATCAACCGCCTGGTCAGCAGCGTGCGCGAACTCAACGTGCTTTACCGCCAGGACCGGCGCAACCTGGAAGACCCGTCGCTCGATGCCCGGCTGAACGAGTTGCTGGAGGAGTTGTCGGAGGTGGCCAACTTCACCGCGCTGCGCCAGGAGGACGGCTCGGTGATGATCCTGCTGGGCGGCCAGACGCCGCTTCTGGTGGGCGACCAGCAATTCGAAATCTCGGCCGACGTCTCCCAGGCGCAGGCCCGGATCCTGGACGCCAGCGGGCGCGACGTGACCTGGCAGGTGACGCAGGGCCGACTGGGCGCCCAACTGGATTTCCGCAATCGCGTCCTGCCCGAGATCACCGCTGATTTGAACCGGCTGGCCGCGGGCTTGGCCGACCACATCAACGCCGCGCTGGCCTCAGGCCTGGATCGCAATGAGCAGCCCGGCGCGCCCCTGTTCGCCTACGACGCCCCGGAGCTGGCCGCGGCCACCTTGCGCGTGACCGGCATCGGGCCGGACCAGTTGGCCGCGGCTTCGGCCGGCGCCCCGGGCGGCAACGGCAACGCCCTCGTTCTCGCCGCTCTGGCCGATGCTCCCGTGCTCGACGGCTTTAGCTTTACCGGGTTCTACGGGTGGATCGCGCGCCGCGTGGGCAGCGCGCTCCAGGACGCACGCGACGATGCCGGTCAGCAGAAGCAAATGCTGCTGCAAACGCAATGGCTGCGCGAGCAGGCCTCCGGGGTTTCGCTCGACGAGGAGGCTGTCAACCTGATCCGCTTCCAGCGCGCTTACGAGGCCGCCGCGCGCATGGTCCGCGCCATTGACGAGTTGCTGCAAACCGTGATCGGCCTGGCGCAATAGGAGGATTTGGATGATCCGCGCGGTAGACATCCGGGGCGAGCGCTTCCTGGCGGATCTGGAGCGCATCCAGCAGCGTGTGGATGCCATGCAGAGGCAGATCAGCTCGGGCTTGCGCGTGTCCTCACCTTCGGACGCTCCGGACCATGTAGTAGAAATCCTGTCCGTGCGCGCGCGGCTGGATTTGAACAGGCAGATTCAGACCAATCTGAGCCGCGCCAAAGCCGAAGTAGAAACCGCTGACCAGGCGTTGCAGCAGGCTGTGAAGGTCGTCGAACGCGCCTTGCAGCTCGGAGTTCAGGGCGCCAACGCGACTCAGACGGCTGCCACGCGAAAAATGCTCGGCACCGAAGTGCGCGGGCTGCTCGAGCAGATGGTCGCGCTGGCGGACACCCAGGCCGAAGGCCGTTACCTGTTCAGCGGCGACCGCGACCAAATCGCGCCTTATTCGCTGGACCTGGAATCGCCCAACGGGGTTAGCCAGTATGCGGGCGCCCCGGCGACGCGCGAGGTGTTGCACCCCGCCGGCACGCGCTTCCTGATCGCACGCAGCGGGGATGAGATCTTCGATCACCCAGACGCCAGCGTTTTTGCGGCATTGAATGCGCTGCGCGCGGCGCTGGAAAACGGCCCCACGGTGGCGGAGGGGGAGCCGGGCTACCAGGAGCAGTTCGCCGCGCAGACGGAGGGCATCGAACAGGCGCTGGGAGACCTGCGCAAGGCGCACGCGCACCTGAACGTCCAGCTCGGTTTTTACGGGGCGGTGGAGAACAAGATCGCGGACGCCGCCACGTTCGCCGACCGCGCCGAGGTGCGGGAGCAGAACCTGCTCAGCGTCCTGCGCGATGCCGACATCGTGACCGCCGCGTTGAGTTTGAGCCAGGCCTTGAATCACCAGCAGGCGGCTCTGGCGGCCGGCACGCGCCTGAGATCGGGAAGCCTTTTCGATTACCTGGCCTGAGTGTGCAGGGCCGTCATGTCGGAGGCCGCGGCGGGAAGCAACGCGGTGGGAGTGCATGAGCCTGGTCGCGGCCGCCAGTCTCTCGCCTCACGGCGGCGAGGCGGAGCGGGCGGGGTCCACCCCGCGCCGCGGATCAGCCCGCCGGCAGCGGCCCCGTCTTTGACTGGGCTCCAGCCGGATGACCAGGACTTCGTTGCCTGTTCCGGCGCCCGCAGCGGCGCCTTCCTTTAACTAGGCGCCAGCCCGGGTATCTCCGCCAGCCCCAGCACCCGCCGCCGCAAAATGTCCAATGCCGTCTGGGCGGCGAAAGCCCGGACGCGATCGCGGTCTCCCAGGAAGCGGAAACGCCGGGCCGAAGTGCCTTCCGGCCCCGCCAAGGCGAGGTAGACCGTGCCCACAGGTGTGGCCTCTGTGCCTCCGCCGGGCCCGGCCAGGCCGGTAACGGCCAGCGCGTAAGTAGCTCCTGTACGCTCGCGCGTTCCTTCGGCGAGAGCCCGGGCGACAGGCTCGCTGATCGCCCCGTGCTGTTCGAGTAGCGCCGCGGGCACACCGGCCAGATCGCGCTTGGCGCGGTCGCAGTAAACCAGGAAGCCACCTACGAAGTAATTCGAGCTGCCGGGCACGGAGGTGATCCGCTCGGCCAGCAGCCCGCCGGTGCAGCTCTCAGCCACGGCCAGCGTCGCGCCACGCTCGGAGAGCAGCTTCCCGATGACCGCTTCCAGCGGCTCGCCGTGCGAGTAAATGCGGTCCCCGAGGATAGCCTCGATCTGGCGGCCGGCTTCCTCAAGCAAGGCTTCGGCCAGCTGCTGGTTGACGCAGCGGGCCCGGAGGTGAACCTGGATGTCGCCGGGCGCCGCCAGCACGGTGGTGGACAGGTTGGCATAACGCTTGTAAACGGGCGAGATGCGCTGGTCCAGATCCGATTCGGCGATGCCGGCCACGCGGTAAGTGCGGCTGCGAATGACCAAGCCGGGCGTCATGGCACGCAACCGCGGCAGCACCTGCTCGGAGAACATCGGCTTCAGTTCACCGGGCGGGCCGGGCAACAGCGCGATAGCGCGATCGCCCTCGCGGATCCACTGGCCCGGCGCCGTGCCCACGGCGTTGGGCAAGATCTCCGCGCCTGCGATGACGAAGGCCTGCCTCCGATTGATCTCGGCCATGACTCGCCCCGCGCGTCGGAAGCGCTCTTCGATGAGGGCGAGAATCTCCGGATGGAAAACCAGTTCGCGGCCCAGGGCCTGCGCCACGGCCTCGCGCGTCACGTCGTCCTCGGTCGGCCCCAGGCCGCCGGTGATCAGCAGCACCGGGGTACGCTCCCAGACGGCGTGAACCGCTGCCGCGAGCCTCTGGCGGTCGTCGCCAACCACCATCTTCGAGACGACTTCGATGCCCAGCGCGTTGAGCTGCCCGGTGAGCCAGAGTGAGTTAGTGTCCAACCGTTCGGGCGTGAGCAGTTCGGAGCCGACAGCGATGATCTCGGCGTTCATCGCTCAGAATAGCGGCATGCCTTTGATGCCCACGTCCACGCGATAGAGCGCGCTGTTGGTGGCCAGGATGAGCGCGCCCGAGGGCGTGAAGGCCAGCCCGACGATGTTGGGACCGGAAAGAAACAGTTCCGCCTTGCCGTCCGGCGTGATCCGCACCACGCCCTTACGCCCGCCCATGGACGCCGCCACATAAAGCTGCCCTTCGGCATCGAAGGCCATTCCCTGGGGGCGGCCGAGCCCGCGATAGAACACTTCCACGTCGCCCGCAGGCGAGATCCGGTAGACGCAGTCGAAGCTGGAAGTGGTGGGGCCGGTCACGTAAAGATAGCGGTCGGGGCCGAACGCCAGATGGTAGGCCGAAATCGAAGGCTCTAGCGTAGCGAAGACGTAGATCTGCCGCGTGGGGCTGATCTTGAAGATGGTGCCCTGGCGGTCTCCCACGTAGAGGCTGCCTTCGTCATCAAAGGCCAGTCCGGTCGCCACGCCCATGCCCTCGACGTAAACCGACATGTTGCCCGATTCGGTGGCCTGGTAAACGATGCCATCATAGCGGCTGGAAATATAGAGCAGGCCGTCACGGTCCATGGCCAGCCCGGTGGCGTTCATCAGGTCAGAGAGGAAGGGTTTCAGCCGGTAGTTCAGGTCGAGCTTGTAAACTGAAACGGGCGTTTTCTGGCCGCGCGAGCCGCTGAAGGTGGTGTAGATGTTGCCCGCGCGGTCCACCACGGGGTTGGCCACCGGATGTACGCCGTCGGCGATCTGGATGCCGATTTCACAGGTCCACGGCGCGCTGGCCTGCTCGCCGTTTTCCACCACCAGCTCGCCTGCCGCTGCACCTTCCGGTACGCGGGCGATGATGAAAGACTCCGAGCCGATGATCACCGGCGCAGGCACGTCGCCGAACCGCACGCTCGGCCGCTGCTCGGGGCGCGCGAGGTTCTTGCCGCGAATATGCAGCTCGCCCCCGGCGATGGCCGCCGCCGGCACGACCTCCAGGATCTGGGGCTTCCCCTCCGAATTCTTTTTGGCTGCCATTGTCAATAGAAATTGAAACATCCTGCCAGTCGCAAAACAACTGCCGCGTACAGGCCGGCGATCAGGTCGTCGGCCACGATGCCTGATCCGCCCGGCAACGCTTCCGCCTGTCTGGCGGGCACAGGTTTGACGATATCAAAGATGCGGAACAGCAGGAAGGCGGCCAGCCAGATCCAGCCTTGCAGGCGCGTGGCGCCGGCCAGCGCCACCCACTGTCCCAGCACTTCGTCAATCACCACCACGCGCGGGTCGGCCGTCGCGCTGGCGCGCGCCACGCGGCCCGCGGACCACACTGCCGGCGCCAGCAGGGCGGTCGCCAGCACGGCCAGCCGCCACGGTTCCCAGCCAGCGTAGCGGACCAGCAGCCAGGCGATTCCTACCGCCACCGCCGATCCTACCGTGCCGGGCGCTTTGGGCGCATGGCCGCAGCCGAACCAGCTCGCCAGCCAGCGGGCGGCCGGCGGCGCTTCAAGCGCTGTCGTCGCCTGCACCTTCATCCTCCGGCTGACCTTCTTTCCGCGCCAACTCGGCGGCCTCGCTCGCCGCCAGCGGCGTCGAGATGACGTACTTTTCCTCCAGCCAGTTGCCCAGGTCAATCAGCTTGCAGCGCTCGCTGCAAAACGGCATGTAGGGATCGCCGAACGCAACCGGCTTCTTGCAGATCGGGCACTTCATGACGCGATCGGTGTTATCACGGGCAAGCGGGTGCGGTCGGCAAGACGCGGCGCGTCTTCATCGCCCGGCAACAAGACCCCCACCAGGTCATAATCGTGGGCGTGCGTGATGCGCAGCGGGCGGATTTCGCCCGGGCGCGGCATGGACCCTTCCACGTCGTTGATCAGGCACACGCCGTCTATTTCCGGAGCCTGGGTCGCCAGCCTCCCTTGCCAGAGCAGTTCGGTTTCCGGCGAGGGCCCCTCGACCAGCACGGGCAGTACGCGGCCGACCAGCGCGCGGTTGGCAGAGCGTGAGATCCGCCGTTGGATCGCCATCAGCCTGCGCCGCCGGTTATAAATGGTGCGGCGATCCACCTTGCCCGCCAATTGGTAACTGGGTGCGCTCTCCTCGTCCCAGTAACCGAACACCCCCACGTGTTCCAGGCGCGCCGCTTCCTGGAAGCGGCAGAGTTCCTCGAAATCGCGCTCGCTCTCGCCCGGGAAGCCCACGATGAAGGTGCTGCGCAGCGCGACGCCGGGGACCGTGCGGCGGATCTTTTCGATCAGCCGCAGGAAGCGCTCGGCGGAACCGCCCCGCCGCATCCGCCTCAGCACGGAGGCGCTGGCATGTTGCAGGGGCAGGTCCAGGTACGGCGCGATGCAGGGATGCGCGGCCATCACGTCGAGCAGCCGCTGGGTCACGCGGTTGGGATAGGCGTAGAGGAACCGGATCCAGTACGGCTGCGGCGCGGGCAGGCGCGCCAGTTCTTCCAGCAAGAGGGCCAGGCCGTCGCGCAGGCCGAGGTCCTCGCCATAGCTGGTCGTGTCCTGGGCGACCAGGATGATCTCGCGCACCCCGCCCGCCAGCAGGGACGCCGCCTCAGCCACCACCGAGTCCAGCCGGCGGCTGCGAAACCGGCCGCGCAATTGGGGAATGATGCAGAACGAGCAGGTGTGGTCGCAGCCCTCGGCGATCTTGATGTAAGCGTAATACCGCGGCGTGGACAGCAGCCGCGGCTCGCTTGCATGGTAAAGGTAAAGCTCGGGCGCCGGGCCGGGCGCTTTTCCCTCGCACGCCGCCACGATCTGCTCGATCTGGTTGGTGTCCAGCACGGTGTCCACCTCCGGGATGTACCGGCGAATCTCGTCGCGGTAACGTTCCACCAGGCAGCCGGTAACGATGAGCCGCCGCGCGGTGCCGCGCTGCTTGTAACCGGCCATTTCGAGGATCGTGTTGACGGATTCCTGGCAGGCGGGCTGGATAAAGGCGCAGGTGTTGACCACCAGCACGTCGGCCTGGCCGGGCTCGGATACGATCTGGTGCCCGCGCACGACCAGGCGCCCCATCATCACCTCGCTATCCACCCGGTTCTTCGGGCAACCCAGGCTGATGAAACCGACTCTCAAGGCTTGTTCTCGCGGCGTGGCGGGCCTGCACCCATCAGCATATCACGCCGCGGTGAGTCTTCGGCTCAGACCTTCTCGGGGACCACGAAGGGCTTGCGGTAGTTGCGCGTAAGCATACGGTTGGCTTCCTCGTCACCCACGAACTTCTCGCGTTGCGGATCGAACTCGAGGCGCCGTCCCAGTCGCCAGGCGATGTTGCCCAGGTGCGCCAGGGCCGAGCTCAGGTGCGCGGTTTCCACCGGGCCATTCTGCTTGGCAGGGTCGCGGCTGCGTACGGCCTCGATGAAGTTGGCGTAGTGGTCGCCGTCCGCGGTGCGGCTCGGGCCGGGTTCGCGCTTTTGTCCGAAGTAGATTTCGTACCGGTTGTAACCCTTGACAACAAGAATGCCTTCGGATCCGTAGAAGACATTCCCTACCATGACGCCGCCCTCGTCATTGGTGCACCAGGAACGCACGGCGATTTCGAGGTACTTGTTCTGGTCGGGGTAGAGGTAAGTGGCGGTGAGAACTTCCGGGGTCTCCCTGTCATCGTCGAAGAGAAACTTGCCGCCCGTGGCGCTGATGAAGCGGGGCAGGCCCACGTCCAGTCCCCACAGGCACATGTCGGCCGCGTGGACGCCCTGGTTGCCGAGGTCGCCGGTGCCGAAATCCCAGGACCAGTGCCAGTTGTAGTGGACCCAGCGGCGCGAGAAAGGTCGCTCCGCAGCGGGCCCCAGCCAGAGGTTGTAGTCGAAGTGAGGAGGCACGGGCTCGAAGCCTTTGCGCCCGATGGAAGGGCGCCAGCGAAAGGCCACGGCGCGCGCCATGTAAAGCTTGCCGATCTTGCCCGCGTGCAGCCTGGTGACGGCCTCCTGGAGCGCCGGCGAGCTGCGCAACTGGACCACGTGCTGCACGACGCGGTTGTACTTACGGGCGGCTTCGATCATTTTGCGGCCTTCGAAGACATTGTGGGAGCCGGGCTTTTCCACGTAGACGTCCTTGCCGGCCTGGCAGGCCCAGATGGTGGCCAGGGCATGCCAGTGGCCGGGGGGTGGCGATGGAGACGGCGTCAATGGTTTGGTCGTCGAAGACGCGCCTGAGGTCGGTCTCGGTGCACACCTTACGGCCGTAGGTTTTCTCGAACTCGGCGGCGCGTGCGGCCAGGACCTGGCCGTCCGTGTTGCACAAGGCGGTGACCTCGACCTTGGGCAATTTTTGAAAGCCGGCGATGTGATCGCGCCCGCGGCGGTTGAGCCCCACCACGGCGATGCGGATGGTGTCGCTGGCTGAGGGGAGGGCTGGCAGCTTGCGCGCCGTCGTGGCCGCTGACGCCATCAGGAAAAAGCGCCGTTTCATGTTGGCCTGGCGTTGCACACGTTTGTGCTCGCCAATTAGGATAGCAGATAGAATAGCAGAGCGAGATTCCCCCGCACCTCGCCCGGTTCAGGGCTATCGCAGGCGATCGGTCCCTTTCTCGTCTCCCGCGCCTGGCCACGTCGCCGGCGGGACATCCCGCAGACAGCGATCCCAGGAGTCACTCGTGGCGAGGAGCTTATGGCAACGCTAAGGCAGGAAGACCGCCATTCAGGGCGGCTTGGCTTCAGAGTAACGCCGGCGGTGAGCTTGTAGGAGCGGCGGGGACTGTGGTAGGATCATCGCGTCTAGCCGCGGGAGAGCGAGGAACTGTGAGTAGCGCGGAACGAGGCGATCGCAGCATGGTTTCCCGGCGCACCGCCCTGAGTATCCTGGGGGCGCCGGTGTTGGGGGGCTCACGAGCGAGGGCAGCCCAAGCGCGCCGGCCCAACGTGATCGTCATTCTCTCCGACGACCAAGGCTGGGGCGATCTGAGCATCCACGGCAACAGCAATCTGTCCACGCCCAACCTGGATTCGCTGGGCCGGGAAGGGGCCATGTTCCGGCATTTTTACGTGTGCGCCCTCTGCGCGCCCACGCGGGCCGAATTTCTTACCGGCCGCTACCACCCCCGCAGCGGCGTGCGCGGCGTCTCCACCGGCGCCGAGCGCATGAACACAGACGAGGTTACCATCGCTGAGACGTTCAAGGCAGCCGGTTACGCCACCGCGATCTTCGGCAAGTGGCATAACGGCACGCAGCACCCCTATCATCCCAACGCCCGCGGCTTCGATGAGTTTTACGGTTTCACCGAGGGCCACTGGGGACAGTACTTCGATGCCGAGCTGGATCACAACGGCAAGCTGGTGCGCGGCAAGGGCTACATCGCCGACGACATCACGGACCACGCGCTGGCCTGGATCGAGCAACCACGCAACCGGCCGTTCTTCTGCTACCTGGCCTATAACATCCCTCACTCCCCCATGCAGGTGCCGGGCCGTTTCTGGCGGAAGTTCGCCAACTTCGAGCCGAAGCTGCGCGTGCCCGAGGAGGACGTGGCCATGACGCGGGCCGCGCTGGCCATGTGCGAGAACCTCGACTGGAACGTGGGACGCGTGCTCGCGCACCTGAGGCAGTGGGAGCTGGACCGCGACACGATCGTGGTTTTCTTCTGCGATAACGGCCCCAACAGTTGGCGCTGGAACGGTGGCATGAAAGGCCGCAAAGGCTCGGTTGACGAGGGTGGCCTGCGCAGCCCTCTGTTCATCCGCTGGCCGGGCCGGATTCGCGCGGGACTGGAGGTGACTCGGATCGCGGGCGCCATTGACCTGCTGCCTACCCTGGCCGACCTGGCCGGTGTCCCGCTGATTTCGCGCAAGCCCCTGGACGGGCTTAGCCTGCGGCCGCTGTTGTTCGGCGAATCCAAGAGCTGGCCCGACCGCATGATCTTTTCGCTGAACAACCGCCGCGTGAGCGTGCGCACCCAGCAGTACCGCATGGACCCGCAGGGGCGCCTTTACGACATCCCGGCCGACCCAGGCCAGCAACGCGACCTGGCTGCCGAGCGCCCGGAAGTCGCGGCCCGCCTCCGCAGGGCGATGGAGCAATGGGCGGCCGAGATGCTGCCCTTGGTGGGGCCGGACGACCGACCGTTCCCAGTAGGCCATGCCCCGTTCACCCTGCTGCCCGCTCGCGATGGCGTGCCTCACGGGGGCATCCGGCGGAGCGCCAGCGCGCCTAACTGCTCGTATTTCACCAATTGGACGAGCACCGACGGCCGCATTACATGGTCCGTCGAGGTGGCCGAGGCGGGCGATTACGAGGTCGAGATCTATTACGCCGCGCCGGAGCCGGGCGCGCTGTTGGAGCTGAGTTTTGGCGGGGCGCGGGTGCAGCGCAGGATCACTGAGCCCTGGAATCCGCCGCTCATTGGTGCCGAGTTCGATCGCGTGCCTCGCCAGGAGTCCTACGTCAAGGATTTCCGCCCCTTCAGCCTAGGCCTGATACGGCTGCCGCAGGGACGTGGAGAGCTGGTGCTGCGTGCGCTCGAGATCCCCGGCCGGCAGGCTGCCGAGATCCGCTACCTTGCGCTGACGCGCAAGTAGGCGCGCCCACCAGCCCGGGCAATGTGGGCCGCCCCGAGGGCGAAGATCCTGGCATGAGGCGCCGGGCTTGCGGCCCGCGCGGATTCATGTTCTTGACGACCCCGGCCAGTTGCGGTCAAAATACGGGAAGTTGTCGTCGTTGCGGTAGTGGTGTGGTACGCAGTTTGGCAGTCAGGCAGGACAGGTCACGGGACAGGTTGCCCGTGACCTTTTCCATTTCAGGCCCGCTTGTCGGCCACGGCGCAACTGGCGCACCTGCCACTGGAGCTTTCAGGAGATTCGAGCGTGGCAAGAGAACGAGGCGTTGTGAAGTGGTTTAACGCCGCCAAGGGCTACGGGTTCATCCAGCGCTCTACCGGCGAAGACGTGTTCGTACATTACACAGCGATCCAGATGCCCGGCTACCGGACCCTGGATAGCGGCGTCGAGGTCGAGTTCGAGGTCAAGCAGGGACCCAAAGGGCTGCAAGCGGAGAACGTTCACAAAACCTCCTGAAATTTCCTGGTCGGTTTGCCGCGCTTCGCGCCGGCGGGGTTGCAGCGCCGGGCAGGTCAGCGCGTTTACTGCTTGCCCGTGGCGCGGGGCGGGGAATCTGTGCGCTTGTCGCCCAGCGCGACCCGGTGCAGCCCGCACCAGTTTTCTGACGCCACGATTGAATTGGCGGGATTGCGTGGCAGGTACTTCACACTGGCGTGGCCGCTCAGCCCAGCCAGGGCCGCAGGGAGACGGTCGAGCAGCGGCGTGAGATCCTGCGAGGCCACGTACTCGCTGCCGCCCACCTGGTACCGGTAGTAGGCCACCGGCCCGCGGAATTCGATCAAGGTGGCGTCAGCGAGGCGGCCTTGCGCTTCGATTCGCAGGCGCCTCCGTCGCTCGCGTTCCTCGGGGCCCAGCGGCCGGCGCCACCGCCGCCAGGCCAGGGCCCCGGCCGCCAGCAGAGCCAGGGCAACGGCAGCGCCCCCGATTGCACCCAAACCGCCGGCCATCGGCGCACTGGCTAGCCGCGGACCTTACTTGCCTTGAGCGTATTGCCGGTACAGATCGGCAATCCCCGCGCTGCGGTGATCGCCAGGATGAATCACAACCCGGTAACGGAAGCGGAGTTTTTCGCCGGGCTTGAGCGTCATGCTGCCGTCGCGGGTCTTGTCCGCCATGAAGTCACGCTCGCCGAAGATGTTCGCCGCAAACAGGCCGTAGCTGCGAGCGTGCCAGAAGGTGGGATGCCTGGGATTGCCGGGGTGATCGAAGATAGCGATGCCCAGCTTCTCGCCCTCGACCTCGCCAAAGTAATCCACCCAGGCGGAGCGCTTGCCCCAGACCTGGCGTTCGCCCTCCAGCCCTTCGGCGTTCACCATCTTGCCGGTTCGCGCCGGTGATTCGGGCGCGCCCCGCGAGGGTTCTTCCAGCGAGGGCGCAAGCCGCAAGGCAAAGGTTCCTTCCTTGGTGTCGCCAAACTTGACCGTATCGAGCGCGGTCAACACGATGTCGAAATCCACGATCCGCAAGTTGGGATCCGAATGGAAGACCATTGTGCGGCGCTCGTCGAGAATAGCCTTGCCCGTGCCGTCCACCCAATCGAAAGAGGCTTCGATCGAGCCTTCCTTCTGGCCGCTTTTCACGCCGATGACCTTCTTGAGCACCACCTTGCCCTTGCCCTTGCCGACGCCCTTCTGGCTCTGTTCGTTGGCCCAGAAATCCCAGCCGTTGACGTCGCC
>JBMFPL010000012.1:0-18884 GCA_049969115.1 Bryobacteraceae bacterium
GCGAGGGCGGCCGCACGGTGGGCGCCGGCACCGTCACCGAAATCCTGGAGTAGGGACTGGAAACCAAGGCGATGAAAGAACGCATTCGCATTCGCCTGAAAGCCTACGATCACCGGATCCTGGACCAGTCCACCAGCGAGATCGTGGAGACGGCCAGGAGGACCGGGGCGCAGGTGGCGGGGCCCATCCCGCTGCCCACGGTCATCAACCGCTTCACGGTGAATCGCTCGCCGCATGTGGACAAGAAGTCCCGCGAGCAGTTCGAGATCCGCACTCACAAGCGGTTGATTGACATCGTGGATCCCAAGCAGGAAACCGTGGATGCCCTGATGCGGCTCGACCTGCCCGCGGGAGTGGATGTGGAGATCAAGGCTTTCGGCAGGGAGAAGAAATGACAGGAGGTGGGGACCTCAGGCCCCGGCCGCTGCGGCGGGAGGCCGTGGCGGCGCGGCGGCCCGCGGCGTCGTCCCCAGCTAAGAGATGATCCCAGGAATCCTCGGCAAAAAGATCGGCATGACACAGGTCTTCCGGCCGGACGGGCAGGTGGTCCCCGTCACCCTGCTCAAGGCCGGGCCTTGCGTGGTCGTGCAGCGCAAGACCCCGCTGCGCGACGGCTACGACGCAATCCAGCTCGGTCTGCTGGAGTTCGTCAAGAGTTCGCGCATCAACAAGCCGATGAAGGGGCACCTGGCGAAGGCCGGGGTGGACGGGATCCGCTTCCTGCGCGAGATCCGGCTCGGGCCGGGTGACCCCGACTACAAGCCCGGCGATCGGATCCTGGTGGACCAGTTCCGGCCGTCGGACCGCGTGGACGTGACTGGCATCAGCAAAGGGCGCGGCTTCGCCGGCTTCGTAAAACGCCACCACTTCCGCGGCGGTCCGGCGACCCACGGCTCGATGTTCCACCGCGCGCCCGGCTCCATCGGCGCCTCCAGCTTCCCTTCCCGCGTGTGGCCGGGCATGCGCATGGCCGGTCACATGGGTAACCAGCGAGTCACCGTGCGCAACCTCGAGGTCATCGAGGTGCACCCGGAAGACAACCTGCTGGTGGTCAAGGGCGCGGTCCCGGGACCCAATGGGGGCTATGTCATTGTGCGCCGGGCCAAGAGGTAAAGCCATGCCGGTGGTGGACGTCTTCGATCTGAACAACCAGAAGGTGGGCGAGCTGGAGCTGGCCGACGAGGTCTTCGGCGCGGAGGTCAACGAGCACCTGCTCTATGAGGCGGTGCGCCACTACCTGGCTTGCCAGCGGCGCGGGAGCCACAAGACCAAGACCCGAGGCGAGGTCTCGGGCGGCGGCCGCAAGCCCTGGCGGCAGAAGGGCACCGGTCGAGCGCGGCACGGCTCGATCCGTTCGCCGCTGTGGCGTCACGGCGGTACTGTACACGGGCCGGTGCCGCGCGATTACACCTACCGGCTGCCGCGCAAGATGTTGCTGGGCGCGCTGCGCTCGGCGCTTTCGGCCAAGCTGCGTGACGGCGAGCTCAAGGTGATCCGTTCCTTCGATCTGCCGGACCATAAGACGCGGACCATGAAGGCCGCGCTCCAGCGGCTCCAAGCGCCCAAGACCGTGCTCCTGGTGGACAATGACGACAACCGCAACCTCATCCTGGGTTCGCGCAACCTGCCGGGAGTGACCCTGTTGACCAGCCGCGAGCTGACCACGTACGACCTGCTCGGGCACGAGCAGGTGCTGATTTCGGAAGCCGCGGCCAAGAAACTTTCCGAGGGGCTGAAGCCATGAACCTCTACGAGATCCTCCGCCGCCCGCTGGTTACCGAAAAGGCGCTCATCAAGAAGGAAAACGAGCGGACCATGTGCTTCGAGGTCCCGGTGAGCGCCAACAAAAGCCAGATTCGCGCGGCGGTGGAGAAGGTTTTCAAGGTGCAGGTGGAGGATGTGCGCACCAGCGTGGTGCCGGGCAAGCTGCGCCGCCGCGGCCGCTTCGCGGGCTATACCCCCGAATGGAAGAAGGCCTACGTGAAACTCAAGGCCGGGCAGAAGATGCCCGAGTTCCTGGAGGTGTGAGATGGGCATCAAAGGATACCGCCCGTACACGCCGTCGCGCCGCTTCATGACCGTGCTCACGCGGGAGGAGATCACCAGGGAGCGCCCGGAGAAATCGCTCACGGTGGGCCTGAAGAAGTCAGGTGGGCGGAACAACCTGGGCGAGATCACGTCCTGGTTCCGCGGCGGCGGGCACAAGCGCTGCTATCGCATCATTGACTTCAAGCGGGACAAGATCGGCGTGCCCGCGCGCGTGGCGGCCATTGAGTACGACCCCAACCGCTCGGCGCGCATCGCGCTGTTGCACTACGCCGACGGGGAAAAGCGCTACATCCTGCATCCGCTGGGTTTGCAGGTGGGCCAGACCGTGATGTCCGGGCCCAACGCCGACATCCTGGTGGGCAACGCGCTGCCGCTGCGCAACATCCCGCCCGGCACGGTCATTCACAACATCGAGCTAAGGCCGGGCAAGGGCGGGCAACTGGTGCGCTCGGCGGGCGCGGCCGCGCAACTGGTGTCCAAGGAAAACGATTACGCGTTGGTGAAGTTGCCCTCGGGCGAAGTGCGCAAGATCCACCTGGATTGCATGGCCACCATCGGGCAGGTGGGCAACCTCGACCACGAGAACGTGTCGCTGGGCAAGGCCGGACGGAGCCGCTGGCTCGGGCGACGCCCGCACAATCGTGGCGCGTCCATGAACCCTGTGGATCACCCGCACGGCGGCGGCGAGGGCAAGGCTTCCGAGGGCCGCGCCCCGGTGACGCCCTGGGGCCAGCCCACCCGCGGCTACAAGACCCGGCGCAACAAGCGCACCGACAAGTTCATCGTGAGCCGGAGGAAGTAAATGGGCCGCTCGCTCAAGAAAGGACCCTTCGTGGATGACCACCTGCTGGAGAAGATCCGGCAGTTGAACGAGCGCAACGAAAAGAAGGTCATCCGGACCTGGTCGCGGCGCTCCACCATCATCCCCGAGTTCGTGGGCCATACCATCGCCGTGCACAACGGCAAGAAATTCATCCCGGTCTACATCACCGAGAACATGGTGGGCCACAAGCTCGGCGAGTTCGCGCCCACGCGCACCTTCAAGGGGCACGCGGCCAAGGGTGAGAAAACGGCCAAGCCGGCCTGACAGGGAGGCAGCGGTATGGAAGCCAGAGCGGAGGCCAGATACATCCGGGTTTCACCACGCAAGGCGCGCCTGGTGGTGGATCTGATCCGCGGCCGCAGTGCGGAGGAGGCCCTGGCCATCCTGCGCATGACCAACAAGCGGATCGCCCCGGTGGTCGAGAAGGTGCTGCGCTCGGCCATCGCCAACGCCGAGCAGAGCGCCAGCGACGTGGACGTGGACCGGCTGGTGGTCAAGGAAGCTTATGTGAACGAAGGACCGCGCATGAAGCGGATCCGGCCCGCCCCCATGGGGCGCGCCCATCGCTATCAGCGCCGCATGGCGCACATCGCCATTACGGTGGCGGAGGCCGAGGAGTAAATGGGTCAGAAAGTTCACCCTTACGGTTTTCGCGTCGGCTACACCAAGACCTGGCGGTCGCGCTGGTACGCCGAGCATGACTACGCCAAGCTACTCCGGGAGGACCTGGAGCTCAAGGACATGCTGCGCGAGCGCTTCAAGCCCGCGGGCGTCAGCTCGGTGGAAGTGGACCGCCCGGGCAACCGGTTGCGCATCATGATTCGCGCTTCGCGACCCGGCCTGATCATCGGCCGGCGGGGCGCCGAGATCGAAAAGCTCAAGCAGGATCTGACCCAGAAGACCGGGCGGGAAGTTTTCATTGACATCCAGGAGGTGCCGCGGCCCGAGCTGGACGCGCACTTGGTGGCGGAATCCATCGCCCTGCAACTGGAAAAGCGAGTCGCCTTCCGCCGCGCCATGCGCAAGGCGGTGGACTCCGCGCTGCGTTTCGGCTGCAAGGGGATCAAGGTACGGGTCTCAGGCCGGCTGAACGGCGCCGAAATTGCCCGCAGCGAGTGGTACTTGCAGGGCCAGTTGCCGCTGCAAACCTTGCGCGCCGACATTGACTACGGCTTCGCCGAGGCCTTCACCACCTACGGCGTGATCGGCGTCAAGTGCTGGATCTACAAAGGCGAGATCCTGGAGCCGTTCCCCCGCAAGATCTCCGGGGAGCCCGAGCCCAGGCGCTTGCCGCGCGATCGCAAGGAGCGCCCGCTGCGTACCGCGCCCGCGGCCGAATCCGCCGCGCCGGCGCCCGCGCCTGCGGTGCCGCCTCCCCCGCCGCCGGAAGCCGGTGCTTCAGTGCGCCCACCGGTGACGCCGCCGCTGGCCCCGCCGCAGGCTGCCTGGAAGCAGGAGGCCAGGACGGAGACCGAGACCCCGGCGGAGCCGGAGAAGCCATCCCAGGAGAGCTGAGCTATGCCGTTGATGCCCAAAAAGGTCAAGTACCGCAAGCAACAGCGCGGGCGCATGAAAGGCCTTGCCTGGCGGGGCAACTCGCTGGCTTTCGGCGACTTCGGCCTGAAGGCCCTGGAGTGTGCCTGGGTGACCGACCGGCAGATCGAGGCCGCGCGTATCGCCATCACGCGCTTCATCAAGCGCGGCGGCAAGCTGTGGATCCGCATCTTCCCCGACAAGCCGATCACCAAGAAGCCGGCCGAGACCCGCATGGGCAAAGGCAAAGGATCGCCGGAAGGCTGGGTGGCTGTGGTTCGGCCCGGGCGCATCCTTTTCGAGATGGAGGGCGTGCCGCGCGAGCAGGCTGAGGAGGCCATGCGCCTGGCGTCCCACAAGCTGCCCATCGCCACCAAATTCGTTGCCCGGCCGGGGGTAGCCTGAGGAGCAGCGCCATGAAAGCGGCCAAATTGCGCGAACTGGAGACCAAGGAACTCAAACACCAGTTGCAAGAGATCAACGAGCAGTTATTCCATTTGCGCTTCAAGCTTTCGATGGGGCAGGGTGAGGCCTTGAAGAATTACCGTGCGCTGAAGAAGGACCGGGCCAGAATCCTGACCATCCTGCGTGAGCGCGAGCTGGCCGCGGCCAGGGAGGGCGCGAACTGAGCCATGAGCGAAGCGAGAACCCAAGGGCACAGGCAGGAGAAGGTGGGCGTGGTGGTTTCGACCAAGATGCGCAAGACCATCGTGGTCGAAGTCGAGCGCCGGGCTCCTCACCCGCTTTACAAGAAGGTGGTGGCGCGCCGCAAGAAGTTCTACGCCCATGACGAGGAGGAGACGGCGCGCGTGGGTGACGTGGTGCGGATCATCGAATCCAGGCCGTTGAGCCGGCTGAAGCGCTGGCGCCTGGTGGAGGTGATCCGGCGCGCTGCGTTGCCCGAAATCGAGGAACCGGTGGAGCCCACCGAGGAACTCAGCAGTTGAGGAGAAGGCCATGATCGGAATGCGAACCATCCTGGAGGTGGCCGACAACAGCGGGGCCCGCAAGCTCCAGTGCATCCTGCCCGAGGGCGGTGACAAGGGCTTGCGGGCCGGCTTGGGTGACGTGGTCACCGCTTCCGTCAAAGAGGCCACGCCGGATTCGCCCATCAAGAAGGGCAAGGTGGTGCGGTGCGTCATCGTGCGCATGCGCAAGGAGACACGCCGCAAGGATGGCACCTACATTCGGTTCGATTCCAACGCTGCGGTGCTCATCAACCAGGAGGGCGAGCCGATCGGCACGCGCGTCTTCGGGCCGGTGGCGCGCGAACTGCGCGAGAAGCGCTTCATGAAGATCGTTTCGCTGGCCCCGGAGGTGCTCTGATGGCCCGTCGCAAGCTGCTGGAGAAACCGCTGCGCATCAACCTGCGCAAGGACGACGTGGTGGAGGTCATTGCCGGGAAGGATCGCGGCAAGCGGGGCCGCGTGTTGCGGGTGGACCGCCGGCGGGGCCGCGTGCTGGTGGAAGGCGTCATGCTAGTCAAGCGGCACACGCGCCGCAACCCGGCGCGCGGGATCAAGGGCGGCATCGCCGAGCGCGAAAGCCCGATTCACGTCTCCAACGTGATGATCGTGTGCTCGAGCTGCGGCCCCACGCGCATCGGGCACAAGGTGGAGACCATCGGGGGCAAGAGCCGCCGCACGCGCATCTGCCGCAAGTGCGGCGCGCCATTGGACAAGAGGGTCTGAGAGATGGCAGCGAGGCTCAAGGAGTACTACCGCTCCACCGTGGTGCCGGCTCTGATGAAAGAGTTCGGCTACAAGAACGTCATGGCGGTGCCCCGGCTGGAGAAGATCACCATCAACATGGGGCTGGGCGAGGCCAGCCAGAATCCCAAGCTCATGGACAGCGCCGTCCAGGAGCTGGCCCTTATCGCGGGCCAGAGGCCCGTGGTCACCAAAGCGCGCAAGTCCATTGCTGCTTTCAAGCTGCGCGCGGGCATGACCATCGGTTGCATGGTGACCATCCGGGGCGAGCGCATGTACGAGTTCCTGGACCGGTTGATGAACATCGCGCTGCCGCGGGTGCGCGACTTCCGCGGCCTCTCGACCAAGAGCTTCGACGGCCGGGGCAACTACACGCTGGGGCTGCGCGACCAGCTCGTGTTCCCGGAGGTTGACTACAACAAGGTGGACAAGATCAAGGGCATGAACATCACCATCACTACCACGGCCCGGACCGACGCCGAGGGGCTGGCGCTGCTCAAGCATCTGGGTATGCCCTTCCGGCAGTGAACCGGGCAGGAGGAATCGAGAAAAGCCCATGGCCACGGTAGCCAAGATTGCAAAGGACAGAAAGCTGGCGGAAGCCAAGAAAAAGGGTATCCCGAAATTGCGCGTCCGGCACCGTAACCGTTGCTGGCGTTGCGGCCGCCCGCGCGGCTTCCTGCGCAAATTCCAGCTCTGCCGGATCTGCTTCCGGGAACTCGCCCTGGCGGGCGAGATCCCGGGCGTGACCAAGGCGAGCTGGTAGGAAGGGGGGAGGCGGCATGCCCAGCGACGTCATCGCCGACTTGCTCACGCGCATCCGTAATGCCTTGCGGGCGCGGCACCCGAAGGTGGATGTGCCGGCATCCCGGCTGAAGATCGAGATCGCGCGCGTGCTCAAGGAAGAGGGCTACATCCTCAACTACAAGGTGGCCGAGGAGGGAGCACGCAAGACCATCAAAATCTATCTGAAGTATCACAACAACCGGCCCGTGATCACCGATCTGAAGCGGGTGTCGCGCCCGGGTTGCCGCATCTATGTGGGCCGCGACGAAATTAAGCCCGTGTTGGGCGGCATGGGGATCTCCATTCTGAGCACGCCCAAGGGCGTCATGACCGGGCGGCAGGCCCGGCGCGAGGGCGTGGGAGGGGAGTTGTTGTGCGTGGTCGAGTAGCCGGGACCTGGCCGGCGGGACTGTGGGCGGAGTGAGCGAGCCATGTCGAGGATAGGCAGGAAACCGATTCCCATACCATCCGGGGTCAAGGTAAGCATCGGCGAGGAGCTGGTGGTGGAGGGTCCCAAGGGCCGGCTGACCGTTCCCATCCCCGAAGGGATCCGCATCGAGCGGCAGGACGGCCAGCTCGTTGTCCAGCGCGTGGATGACCACTACGCTGCGTTGCACGGGCTCACGCGCGCCCTGGCGGCCAACGCGGTGGAAGGGGCTTCCAAGGGGTTCGTGCGCGAGCTGGACATCGTGGGCATCGGCTATCGCGCCGAGCAGCGCGGGCGCGTGCTCACCCTGAACCTGGGCTACTCGCACCCCATCGAGTTCGTGCTGCCGCAGGGCATCGAAGCGCGCGTGGACAAGCAGACGCACATCGTCATCAGCGGCGCGGACAAGCAACTGGTAGGCCAGGTGGCGGCCAACCTCCGCGCCCTGCGCCCGCCGGATCCTTACAAGAACAAGGGCATCCGCTACAGCGACGAGAAGCTGCGCAAGAAGGTGGGCAAGACCGGAGCGGGTGGCAAATGATTCAGAAAGTTCCCCGAAATCAATTGCGGCTTCGCATTCATCGCCGCATCCGCAAGAAGGTTCGCGGCACCCCCGAGCGGCCGCGGCTTTGCGTGTTCCGCAGCCTGAAACACATTTATGCGCAGGTGATAGACGACACGCGCGGGCACACGCTGGCGGCGGCCTCCTCGCTGGAGAAGGGGCGCAGCATCCCGGGAGGCAACGTGCAGGGTGCCCGCGAGGTCGGGCGGTTGATCGCCGAGCGCGCCTTGGCCAAAGGCATCCGCAAGGTGGTGTTCGATCGCGGCGGCTACCGCTACCACGGCCGCGTCAAGGCGCTGGCCGATGCGGCGCGCGAAGCCGGACTGGAGTTCTGACGCTATGGCGGCCGTACCGAGAATCCGACCCGTGGACCCGCAGGGCCTCAATCTCAAAGAGCACGTGGTTTCCATCAACCGTGTGACCAAGGTGGTCAAGGGCGGCAAGAACCTGAGCTTTTCGGCCCTGGTTGTGGTGGGCGATCCCGACGCCAAAGTGGTGGGCTTCGCCACTGGCAAGGCGCGCGAAGTCCCTGCCGCCATCAAGAAAGCCATCGAGGCGGCCAAGAAGAATCTCTACAAGATCAACGTCAAGGACTACACCATCCCGCACCCGGTGATAGGCCGTTTCGGGGCGGGCGAAGTGATGCTCATGCCGGCTCCGGAAGGCAGCGGGGTGATCGCGGGGGGCGCCGTGCGCGCGGTCATGGAAGCGGCCGGGATCGCCAACGTGGCTACCAAGTGCATCGGATCGCGCAACCCGCACAACGTGGTGCGCGCGACCATGGATGCGCTCATGCAACTGCGCGACCGCAGTGTAGTGGTCGAAATGCGCGGGCTGCCGCCGGAGAAACTCTAGGAGGACGGCCGGTGCAGGAGGGCAAAATCCGGATCAAGCTGGTGCGAAGTCTGATCGGAAGGCCGCAGAAGCAGCGCGAGATCGTGCGTGGCCTGGGCTTGCGGAGGCTCAACCAGGTGGTCGAGCGCGAGAATACGCCGGCCATTCGGGGCATGGTCCGCAAGATCCCGCATCTGGTGAAGATCGTCGAGTAAACCGGCGAGGAGAGAGCCATGAACCTCAGTCAACTCAAACCGCCCCCCGGGCAGAAACACGCTCCCAAACGCGTGGGCCGGGGCATGGGCAGCGGGCGCGGCAAGACCGCGGGCCGCGGCACCAAGGGTCAGAAGTCCATTTCCGGCTTCCGGCAAATGCGCGGCTTCGAGGGCGGCCAGATGCCCTTCCACCGCCGGTTGCCCAAGCGGGGGTTCACCAACATCTTCAAGAAGCGGTACGCGATCGTCAATGTTGGCCGCCTGGACCAGCTCGAAGGAGACAGCTTCACACCTGAGATCCTGCTCGAGCGGCGGGTCATTCGCAAGCTGGGCGACGGGTTGAAAGTGCTGGGCGGCGGCGAACTGACGCGGCCCATCCGGGTGCGCGCCCACCTGTTTTCCAAATCCGCGCTGGAGAAAATCCAGGCGGCCGGCGGGACGGCTGAGGTGATCGCCTCGAGCCGCGGCTAGCCTGGGGGCGGGGAAACCATGCAGAAGTTCTTCGAGGCGGTCGCCAACGTTTTCCGGATCCCGGACCTGCGCAAGCGGGTGCTGTTCACGCTGGCCTTGCTGGCAGTCTATCGCCTGGGGGGCCACATCCCCACGCCCGGCATCAACGCCATTCGCCTCGAACAGTTTTTCCAGCAAAACCAGGGCACGGTATTCGGGTTCATTGACCTGTTCTCCGGGGGGATGTTCCGCCGGCTGACGATCTTCGCCCTGGGGATCATGCCCTACATCACCGCCTCGATCATCCTCCAGTTGCTGACGGTGGTCATTCCCACACTGGAGAGGCTCCAGAAAGAGGGCGAGCTGGGCAGGCGCAAGATCACGCAGTGGACGCGCTACCTGACCATCGGCCTTTCGGCCATGCAGTCGTTCGGGATCGCCACCGCCCTGATGAATTCCGAAGGCGGCTTCGTGCTCAACCCGGGCATCGGCTTCATCCTGATGACCATGCTCACCCTGACCACGGGCACGACCTTCATCATGTGGCTGGGCGAGCAGATCTCCGAGCGGGGCATCGGCAACGGCATGTCCCTGATCATCTTCACCGGGATCGTAGTGGGGCTGCCGCGCGCGGTGGCCGAGATCTACACCCACGTGTTCGTGACCCGGCAGTGGAGCGCCTTCCAGTTGATCATCATCCTGCTGCTGATGCTGGCGGTGGTAGCCTTCATCGTGCTCGTCGAGCGCGGCGAGCGGCGGATCCCGGTTCAGTACGCCAGGCGCGTGGTGGGTCGCCGGCTGATGGGCGGCCAGTCCACGCACCTGCCGCTGAAGGTGAACGCGGGCGGCGTGATCCCGGTCATCTTCGCCAGCTCGGTGCTTACCTTCCCGCAGACGCTGGCGCTGGTGCCCGCAGTCAAGAACACTCCCTGGCTGAGCGCCATGCTGGGCGCCATCCGTCACGGCGAGCCGCTCTATGCGGTGCTGTATGTAGCCGGGATCATGTTCTTCTGCTTTTTCTACGTTTCGATCATCTTCAACCCGAACGAAGCGGCCGACAACATGCGGCGTTACGGCGGCTTCATTCCCGGCATTCGGCCCGGCCGCCAGACCGCCGAGTACATCAACCAGATCCTCACCAGGATCACGGTGGTGGGCGGGCTGTATCTGTCGGTGCTGTCGCTGATTCCCGAGATCATGATTTCCGGCATCAAGCTTCAGCACCTGCCGCTGGTGGGCAACTGGATTGACACTTACTTTCCGCGCTGGCTGCTCGACGGTCTGGGAGTTTCCTTCTACTTCGGCGGGACGTCGCTGCTGATCGTGGTGGGCGTGGCCATGGATACGGTCAACCAGATCGAAGCCCAGCTCATCATGCGGCATTATGAGGGATTCACGCCGCGCGCAGGCCGCATCCGCGGGCGCCGGACGGTTTTCTGAACCATGAGCGATGCGCTGATCCTTCTGGGTCCGCCCGGGTCGGGCAAAGGCACCCAGGCTGCATTGCTGGCCGAGCGGCTTGGCATTCCCCATATCTCGACCGGCGACATTTTGAGAGAACAGGTGGCGGCGGGAACCGAGCTCGGCCAGCGCGTCCAAGCCATCATGGCCGCGGGCGAACTGGTCCCCGACGAGCTGGTCAACCAGATCATCGAGCAGCGGCTGGAGCGGCCAGACTGCGAAAAGGGCTGCATTCTCGATGGCTACCCGCGCACCACGGTGCAGGCGGCGTTCCTGAACGAGGCACTGGCGCGTAAGGGAATGCGACCGGTGGTGGTGAATCTCGCGGTGGATTACAATGTAATTGTCGCCCGGATCACCGCACGCCGGCAGTGTCCTGTCTGCGGGGCTTCCTATAACCTGGTCACCAATCCCCCGCGCGAGGACGAGCGTTGTGACCGCGACGGCACGCCGCTGGTGGCGCGGGCGGACGATACTGAGGCCGTGGTCAGACAACGACTGGAAGCATACGAGCGGCAAACGCTCCCGTTGCTGGACTATTACCGCAGGACGGCGGCCCGGTTCTACGAGGTCCCTGGCGACCAGGGCGCGCCGGAGGAAATCGCGCGCCGGATCCTCGATCTGCTCCGCCAAGCATGATCGTACGCAAGACGGCGGCGGAACTGGAGAAGATGCGGCGGAGCGGGCTGTTGGTGTGGCAGGTGCTCAAAGAGCTGGAGACGATGGTCGCGCCGGGCATCACCACCATGGATCTGGAGGTGGCGGCGGAGCGGATGATCCGCGATGCCGGCGCGCGCCCGGCTTTCAAAGGTTATTATGTGCCGGCCGTAGGGCGGCAATATCCTTACGTGTTGTGCACGTCGGTGAACGAAGAGATCGTTCACGGGATGCCCTCGGCCAGGCGCGTGTTGAAGGAAGGCGACATCGTCTCCATCGACACGGGCGTGGAGCTGGAAGGCTACTACGGCGATTCGGCGATCACGGTGCCAGTGGGGCGCATCAGCCCCGAGGCCGAGAAACTGCTGCGCGTGACGCGAGAGGCCCTGGAGCTGGCGATCGAGAAGGTGCGGCAGGGGAACCGGCTGCTGGACATCAGCGCGACCATCGAGCGCCATGTCAACGCGGGGGGGTTCTCGGTCGTGCGCGATTATGTGGGCCACGGCATCGGGACGCGGCTGCACGAGGAGCCGCAGGTTCCCAACTACGTGGATCGCCGGAACGAGAATCCGCGATTGAAAGAAGGCATGGTTCTGGCTATCGAACCCATGGTGGCGGCGGGGCGCGCCGAGGTGGCTTTGCGTCCGGACCGCTGGACGGCGGTCACGCGCGACGGTTCCTACGCTGCTCATTTCGAGCATTGCGTGGCCGTCACCGCCAACGGGCCATGGGTTTTGACGCGGCCGGAGGGATGAGAATTTGCAGGCCGAGGACAAACGCCGCGAGGGCGCCAGCGTAGTGGCGCGGGTGGTGGAGTTGCTGCCGCGCGCCACCTACCGGGTCGAGACCGAGCACAGGAGGCTGGTACTGGCTCACGCCGCCGCGGCCACTCGCCGCAATTTCGTACGGTTGCGGCCCGGCGACCGGGTGCGCGTGGAGCTTTCGCCCCACGATCCGACGCGCGGACGCATCACGGAATTGCTGGAACCCGGCGGCACGGTTTGAGGCCGCGCAGGGAGGATGAGATGAAGGTACGGGCTTCGGTGAAAAAGATCTGCGACAAGTGCAAGGTGATCCACCGCAAGGGCGTGGTGCGGGTCATCTGCGAAAACCCCAAGCACAAGCAGCGTCAGGGGTAAAGGAGGTTCAATGGCGCGCATAGCAGGCGTTGATTTGCCGCCTCGCAAGCGGGTCGAGATCGGGCTGACTTACATTTACGGCATCGGGCGTGCCCGTTCCAACTCGATCCTGTACCGGGCGGGCGTGGACCCCAACAAGAAAGTGGCCGACCTGACGGAGGACGAGATCAACCGCATCCGCATGATCATCGAGCAGGAGGGCGCTGTGGAGGGCGATCTCCGCAAGGAGATTGCCATGAACATCAAGCGGCTGATCGAAATGGGTTCCTACCGCGGGCTGCGCCACCGTCGTGGTTTGCCCGTGCGCGGCCAGCGTACCCACACCAACGCGCGCACGCGCAAGGGGCCGCGCCGCGGCACGATCGCCAACAAAAAGAGGGCAGGCAAGACCTGATTGCCGCCGGGTTGAGGAAAGATGGCGAAAACCACAGCCAAGACTACCAAGAAGAAAACCTTCAAGAAGCGCGAGAAAAAGAACGTGCCGGTGGGCATCGTGCACATCCAGGCCACGTTCAACAACACCATCGTGACGGTGACTGACCCGGCGGGCAACACGGTCTGCTGGGCGAGCGCGGGATCGCTGGGCTTTCGCGGTTCCCGCAAAGGCACGCCGTACGCCGCGCAGCAGGCGGCCCTGGCCGCCGCCACCAAGGCCAAGGAGGCGGGCATGCGCCAGGTGGAGGTTCGGGTGAGCGGCCCGGGCGCGGGGCGCGAATCGGCCATTCGCACACTGGCCACCGCCGGCCTGGAAATCAAGGCCATCAAGGACGTGACCCCGATCCCGCACAACGGTTGCCGGCCGCCCAAGCGGCGGAGGGTTTGATCGCAATGAACGCCAGGAAAGCAGGACGAAGGCCCGCGAGGGCTGTAAACTGCACCGGCCGCACTTAGCAAGGAGGATACACTTTGGCGCGTTACATCGGTCCGGTTTGCCGGCTTTGCCGGCGCGAAGGAGTCAAGCTGTTTCTCAAAGGAGAGCGCTGCCACAGCGAGAAGTGCGCCATCGAGCGGCGCAACTTCCCACCCGGCCAGCACGGACGCGATCGCAAGCCCAAGCTGGTCGGCTACGGCTTGCAGCTTCGCGAGAAGCAGAAGCTGAAGCGGATTTACGGGTTGCAGGAACGCCAGTTCCGCAACCTGTTCGAGAAAGCGGCCCGCATGAAGGGGCCGACCGGCGAGAACCTGCTGGGCCTGCTCGAGCGGCGCCTGGACAACGTGGTCTACCGCATGGGCCTGGGTACCAGTCACGCCCAGTGCCGGCAACTGGTGCGCCACGGCCATATTACGGTGAACGGGCGTCGCGTCAACATCCCGTCCTACCTGACGCGGGTCAACGATGTGATCGAAGTGCACGAGAAGAGCCGCAACACCCCCAGCATCCTGGCGGCGCGGGACGCCACTGCCCATGCGCCCGCACCCAACTGGCTGGAGGTGGACCGCGAGGCCATGCGGGCCAGGGTGATCGCCCTGCCCACGCGGGAGGACCTGATGCAGGTCCAGGTCAACGAGCGGCTCATCGTCGAGTTGTACTCCAAGTAAGCCGGGAGCAGCCGGGCCCGGAAATGCCCGGCGGGAGGAGATCCAGGCTATGTACAAAGGCTTTCAGAAACCCAAGAGGCTGGTGGCCAACACCGAAACCCTCACTGACCGTTACGGCATGTTCACTGCTCAACCCTTCGAGCGTGGCTGGGGGACCACCATCGGCAACAGTCTGCGCAGGATCCTGCTCAGCTCGATCGAGGGGGCGGCGATCACCGCGGTGCGGATCGAGGGTGTGGCGCACGAGTTCAGTCCCATACCCGGCGTGGTGGAGGACGCCACCGACGTCATCCTGAACCTCAAACAGGTTCCCTTGAAGATGACCGGTGACGGGCCGCGCATGGCGCGCATCCGGGTGGACCAGCCGGGCGAGGTCCTCAGTGGCCACATCGAAACCGACGCCGACGTGGAGGTGCTGGACCGCAACATCCACATCGCCACGGTCAGCGACGGCGGCAAGCTCTACGTAGACATGCGCATCAAGCGGGGCCGCGGCTACGTGAGTGCGGAGCGCAACTTCGACCAGGACCTGCCCCTGGGCTTCATTCCGATTGACTCCGTGCACTCGCCGGTCCGCAAGGTCAACTTCTACGTCGAGAATGCCCGCCTCGGGCAGATGACCGACTACGACAAGCTCACGTTGGAAGTCTGGACCAACGGCGCCATTTCGCCCCAGGATGCCGTCGGCCAGGCCGCCAAGCTGCTCAAGGACCACATGACCATCTTCATCAACTTCGAGGAGGTCCCGGAGGCAGTCGAGGAGCCTGCCGAGCGCGCGGTAGACCGGCTCGAGGAGATCCTCAACCGTTCGGTGGACGAGCTCGAGCTCAGCGTGCGTTCCTACAACTGCCTGAAGAACGCCGGCATCCAGACCATCCGCGACTTGGTGCAAAAGACCGAGGCCGAAATGCTGCGCACCAAGAACTTCGGCCGCAAGTCGCTCAACGAGCTCAAGGAGGTTCTGCGCGCCTTCGGCTTGCAGTTCGGCATGAAGTTCGACGCGCAGGGCCGGCTGATCATGCCCGCTGCGGCCCCGGCAGCCGAGCCGGCGCGCCCCGCGCCAGCACCCGTCACCGACAGCGAGCAGGAGCAGGCCCCTGAGGCGGGAAGCGCCAGCGAGTAGGAGGGAGCCCGTGCGACACAAGCGAGCCGGATACAAACTGGGCCGCCCGCTCGATGCCCGATACATGCTGCTGCGCAACCTGGTGACCAGCGTGATCGAGCAGGAGCGGGTCATCACCACCGTGGCCAAAGCGAAGGCGGCCAAGCCGCTGGTGGACAAGATGATCACGCTGGCCAAGCGTGACACGCTTCACGCACGGCGCCAGGCGGCGGCCTTCCTGAAGACCCCTGCCGCGGTCAAGAAGCTGTTCGACACCCTCGGCGCCCGCTTCGGCCAGCGCCAGGGCGGTTATTGCCGGATCGTGCGTCTGGGCCCGCGTCGGGGCGACGGCGCCGAGCAGGCCATGCTCGAGCTGGTCGGTTCTCAGCTCGTCAAGCGTGCGGCAGAACGGGCGCGCCGGCGCGAAGAGCGCTTGAAGGCCATCCGCGAAGGCCGGGAGCCGGACGAGGAAGGCCAGGGCGGTCGCTAGGGCGGGCCGCCCGCCCCGGGGGCTGCTTACCGCAGTTCTCCGTAGTCGGGCCGCCCGCGCCGCTTCAGCCAGTCCAGCAGTGCACTGATTCTGCCAGTGGCCAGGGCGATGCAACTGTCTGCGGCGCCGTAATAGAGGTTGATGGTGTCCCCGTCGTCGCCGATGGTGTAGCCGCAGGGGAACACCACGTTGGGTACGTCCCCGTAACGCTCGTAGGGTTCCTCGGGCCCGAAGATCCAGTCGTCGCCCCGCAGCAGGCAGCACTCCGGCGTTTCCAGTGCGAACAGCGCCAGGCCCAGCCGGTAGAGGCAGCCGGATGCCGTCTGGCGCACCCCGTGGTAAATCACCAGCCAACCTTCGGGTGTTTCAATGGGAGGGGGTGAAAGCCCGATCTTGTACGCGTCCCACCACGCGCCCCGCCGTGCTCTCAGGATGAGCTTGTGGCTGCCCCAGTGCCGCAGGTCGGGCGAATAGGAAATCCACATGTGGCCAGTGCGCTCCCAAGTGGTCACCGGGCGGTGGATCAGCGCCCAGTGCCCGCCGATGCGGCGGGGCAGCAGCGCGGCGTCCTTGTCCTCGGGCGGCATGACCACGCCGTAGCGCTCGAAGTGACGGAAGTCCTCGGTGAGGGCCAGCGAGACGCCCGGCCCGCCCGCGGAGAACGAGGTGTAAGTGACCACGTACTTGTTGAGCTCGGGGACAAAGGTGATCCGGGGATCTTCGATGCCCCAGAGCTCCTCGGGGTGATTCTGTGGATCAGGCAACAAGGTCGGTTCAGGATCGATCCGCCAGCCCGAGTACCCGTCATCGGATCGGGCCGCGCAAAAGTGGGAATGCCCGCGCCGGTCCTCGACCCTGCACAGCAGCAGCGTGGTACCGTCCGGCAGCCGAGTGGCGCCCGCGTTGAAGACGGTATTGACCGGGTAGGGCCAGTCGGATGCGGCCAGGATCGGATTTCTCCGGTGACGCACGAAGAGCTGCTCGTGATGGGTGTTGATCCAGAGGCTCATATGGTCTACAGGCCCTTATAAATTCTAGACGCAGCAGATCAGGAAATTGAGACGCTTGCCGGGTGATGGGCGCGCAGGGGCGCGTGGCTGCCCGCGTCGATGATGGCGAAGGCCTGCCGCATTTCGAGCAACGACAGCAGGAACGCCAGGGTGGACTCGGCGCCTTGATTTTGGTTGACGCGATCCGGGTGCAGACCATCCCGACAGCCGCCGGTCGCGGCGTCGTAAAGGGGCACTCCCAAGTCGTTGCGCCCCAAGAACCACTCGAAGGCGCGCTGGGCCTCCTGGCGCCAGCGTTGCTCGCCGGTAGCTCGCCAGGCCTCCAGGCACGCGGCGACCGTGACCTGGGCTTCGACCGGCTGCTGGTCGAACCGCGCCCGCGCCCCGCCACGAGGATAAAACCCGTTCGAGCCGATGGGGACGAAATGATCGCCACCTGCGCGCTGGACTTCGACCAGCCAGCTCAAGGCCTCCAGCGCGGTCTGGACCATATCCGGCCGTCCCATCCCTTCGCCGGCCAGCAGTAGGCCGTGGGGCAGGGTCGCGTTGGAATAAGCCAGGATGGGCTCGAACCAGGGCCAGTCGGGCGCGCTGTAAGTCCGCCACAACTCCATCAGGCGTTCCGCCAGGGCCTCGCGGGCGTTCTGGGCGGCGCGGTCGCCTGGGAATCGCCGCAGGTAGTGGTGGATGCCGATCAGGCTGAAGGCGCAGGCCCGGGGGCTGGTGAAGTTGACCACGGCCAGCAGAGCCATGTCGAACAGCCGCCCTGCCAACCCTCGCAAACCCGCGTTTTGCGACCGCCCCAAGACCAGACCGAGCGCGCTCAGCGCCCTCCCGTGGCAGTCTTCCGAACCCACTTCATCGAGCCAGCGGCGCTCGTAGGAAAGCTCGTTGTGAAACCGGCCGCGCTGTTGGTTGAAGGCGTACCAGAGAAATGCCAGGTAGCGTTGCCCGGTAAGGGCTTTCGAGCCGCTTTCCTCCAGCAATATGGCGGCCTCGAGGGCTCGCGCGTTGTCGTCCGTGGTATAACCCGCCGAATAATTAGGCACGGTGAACACGGCGTGCTGGAGAAGGCCCGTGTCGTCAGTAAGGGCCCGCAAATGGTCCGTCTTGATTTCGGGCAGCTCGCCCGCGCGCTGGCCCAGAGTGGTGGCCACGAAAGCGGGGCGAGGACGGTACGCCCGCTGCTCGCGCGCCTTCTGGAAGCATTCCAAGTACCGCTCGGCCACCCGGGGCCAGATCATCTGCCGGCCCGCCAGGTAGGCTCGCTTGCGCATGGCATGCCGCCCAGCCTCATCTTGCAACAGCCGGACGATCTCGGTCGCCAGCGCCCGGGAGTCGCGGAAGGGAACCAGCACGCCACGCCCGTCGGCCAGCAACTCTTCCGCATACCAGTAGGGCGTCGAGATCACCGCTTTGCCCGCGCCTACCGTGTAGGCCAGGGTTCCGGAAACGATCTGGGCCGGGTTCAGATAGGGCGTGATGTAGATATCGGCCGCGCCGATGAACTCCACCAGCTCTTCCAGGCTGACGAAGCGGTTGTGGAAGATGACGTGGCCCGCCACGCCGCAGGCTCGCGCCAGGCGCTCCAGCGACAGTCGGTACGATTCGCCCTCGCGCATGCGCACATGGGGATGCGTGGCGCCCAGCACCACGTAAACCACGTTGGGGAACCGTTGGAGGACCTCGGGCAAGGCTTGGATGACGTACTCGATGCCCTTGTTGGGCGACAACAAGCCGAAGGTCAGCAGCACGGTCTTGCCCTGTAACCCGAACTGGTCTTTGTAGAAGTTCGGATCCACGAAGGGCACGTCCGGGATGCCATGCGGGATGACGTCGATTTTCTCGGGCGGCACGCTGTAGATGTCGCGCAGAAACTCCACTGCTCGCTGGCTCATGACCACCAGCCGGTCCGAACGCTCGGCGATTTCGACCAGCACCTGGCGCTGGTGCTCGTCCGGCTCGCGCAGGACGGTGTGCAGCGTGGTGACCAGCGCCATGCGGAGCTCGCGCAGAAGTGCCAGGAAGTGGCTGCCCGCCGGCTCGCCGAAGATGCCGTACTCGTGTTGGAGGCAGACCAGGTCAACGTTGTTGATGT
>JBMFPL010000013.1:0-12458 GCA_049969115.1 Bryobacteraceae bacterium
GTCGGGAGCGGGGCGCCGCGCGCGGGAGCGGGCCCCGAGGCTTTTTCGAGCCACGTGATCAGAGCGTCCATTTCTTGGAGCACAGCGCGCCGTTGCGACTCCATCTGCTCCACGGCGGCCTCGGTAAGACTTTCGATGGCCTGCGAGACCTGCCAAAGCGTTTCTCGAGCGTCAGGGCGCCGGCCAGGGTTGCGCGTATCGCTTCCACCAGGCCAGCCTTTGCTCGAGGATTTGCTCCAGGCGGCTTGCGTGATCGGGCCGGGTTGCGCGGCGGGGCCATTTCAGCTTGACCAGGCCGTCGAGCGCGGCGGCGGCCTGCGAGCGCAAGCGCGCGAAGCGTTCAAGCCAGGCGGCGTGTGCACGGCGCAAGTTCCGGGCTGCGGCGCCGCGGGACCAGCTCCGCAGGCTTTCCCGCCGTGCCAGTTGCCACGGGGCCAGCAGCTCGGCAGACGCGCGCGCCGTCAGGGTCACCAGCGACCCAAAATTGGCGCCGCGCGCCAGTTCTAGGCGGCGAAGCAGGTCCGCGACGAGCGACCTGGAAATTCCGCCGCCGAGCTCGCTTTCTGCCGGGGTGAGACTGAGCCTCCACCGACGCCATGCCTCCATGGCTGCGCAGATGCGATCGAGCGGGCGCGCCGCGCGCCATTCGCCCAGGGCTTCGATCAGCAGGCGGCGGGCTTTCTCCTCGGTGGGGCGGGTGCCTGCCGGATCCTCCGAGGCCAGGGAATCGAAGATCCGGTTCAGATCCTGCCAAGCCACCCGGCAGTCCTCGAGTAGTTTCTGATCGGCGCCGTGCAACCGCCGCTGGAGGCTTTCCGGGAGGGATCTCGCGGGCCGCAGGTCCTCACCGGTGCTTACCGCTCGATGTTACTACGCCGCGGCAGGGCTGCTCAGTGGGAGCCGAAGGGATCGTCGAAGGGCCGGAAGCCGTGGCGCAGCATGACCTGGCGCGCGGCGGGCTCGGCCTCGACCGGGACGTAGAAGAACGCGCCGATGCGCTCGCGGCGAATGATCACGCCCCCAATGTAACGGTCGGCACCCACCACGTAATCCACGCCCGCGGCGGTCAGCACCTGTTCGAGTTGCTGGGCTTCGCGCAGGCGTTTGGCGATGTAAATCAGGACCAGCTCCCGGTCGGCGTAATCTTCAGGCCGGCGACGCACGGGACGGGCGGTTACTGCGTTACGGGTGGCCGCTGCACGGTGACGACCACCGGGTCGCTGGCCTGCGCCGTGGCCAGCGAGCGGACCTGGACCACGTACTGGCCGGGGCGGATGTCTTCGGGCAACTGCGCCGAAATGCGGTCCGGAGATGCTTCGAGCAGGCGCAAGGGTACGTCGCTGAAAGTCACGCAGGAGCCGCCCAGCACAGTGGGAGGCGGGACCTGGTCGGCGACGGCAGGCTGCGCCAGGTTGGATCCCAGCACGGTCACGAATGCGCCGGGCGTGAAATTGGTTGTCCCGTCGGTGGAATTCAGGATGCCCCGGGCTCCCCCGCGGATGGCAGGACGGCCGGCGCCCGGGGGCGTCAGCGGGATGAAGGTCAGACCGGACAGGGTAATGGCGTAGATGTTACCTTTGGAGTCCACCACCATGCGGCGCGGGGAAACGTTGATGCGCGCCTGGCCGAAGGCGCTGGTGGTGGGCTGCTCGGCGGCGATGGCGGCCACGGTCTCGACGCCGGTGGCGATGTCTACCTGCTCGATCACTGGGCGGACGTCGTCGCGCGTGGTAGCGGTGACGCTCTGGCGCACGGCCGTGGTCAGCCGGACGAAAGAGCGCTCATCGAGCGGGGCGACTGCCGCCACGTGCCTCTGGCCCGCGCTGACCACAGCCTGTGTGGGCTGACCGCCAGGTGTTGTGGGCGCCGTGGTCTGCACCACCCCCGGCCGCTCGGCCCCGCCGATCACCGCGATGGAAGGGCTCAAGATCAACCCGTTAGCCAGATAGTAAGCGCCCCGAGGGGCCGCGCCCAGCACCCCGTAGTAGCTGATGATAGGCTGGTTTGGCGTGTAAATCTGGCGGGAAACCGTATAAGTATCCGCCAGCGCATCGTAAAGATAGGCGGTGCCGTTGCCGCCCAGCAGCAGGATATACTCTCCGCCCGGCGTCGCAATCATTTCCTGGGGAGAGGGAATGGTGTTAGTGGGGAAAATATTGGTGTTGGCCGGCCGGGGAACGGCCTGGTTGCCTACCACCTTCCACATGGTGCCGTTGGACATGGTAATTTGAAGGCCGGAGAGCCCCATGGCCAGGGCGCGTGGGTATATGATCGCCGCGCTGGCGTTGCGGGGCACGGGCGGGAATTCGATTTCTCCGATCACCTGCCTTGTTTCCAAGTCCACGATGCTGACCGACTCGCCGCCCGTGTTGCCCACATAGAGCAGGTTCCCGTCCAGCGACATAGCCATCTGCCGCGGCAACTGGCCGACCTTGATAGGCTCGAGGAATTTCTGTTTTTTGAGGTCAAACACCTCGATGCGGTTGTAACCCATGTTGGTGACATAGAGCAGGCCGCGCGGCTCGTCCAAGACTAAATCTTGCAATCCCTGGTCCCCGTAGACGGTGGACGGCACGGGAAAGATGATGCCGCGCTGGTCCGCCTGCCGGTAATTCATGTACACCCGGATGGTGTTGGGTATGTTGATGGCTTCGGGGGAAACCAGGTTGACGTTGACCGCGGTGCCGTTGTTTCCCGAGTAGAGGTTGGTGCCCGGCTGCCGGTTGACGTTGAAACGCCCAGGCTCCATGGTGAAGGTGATGGTGGCGGGTGCCACGCCGCTGGAAACCTGGGCCACCAGCGCATTGTCCAGGGGAGGCACGGAGAAGGTCAGCTTCCCCTTGCCCAGGTTGACCACGCGGACCGAGCCGCGAGCGATTCCCTGGTTGCACAGGTCATAAGCCAGCAATACCTGGGTGCTCTCGGGTTGCAAGATCGGGTAATCGTAAAGGCGGCCCAGCGGCAGGTAAACCAGGCCGGACTCGGAAAGTCCCCAGGCGTGCTGGCCGTCCGAGGTGATCACCATGCGCGCCACGATGCTTTCCGGGAGTTTGATGCCGAGGCGAATGGCGAGGTTGTCAGCGTCGGAGATCATGAGGATGGAGCTTTGCGGTCGCGGAGGGGGCTGGCTGGTGGCGGCTACGTTGAAGGCGCTGTACAGCGTGCGGCCGTCAGGGGAGAAGACGCTGCCGCCCACGTTCTCCTGCACATTGAACGAGGCGGCCGGGAAGGGGAAGGGCGAGTTGGCGGTGCTCTGCTGCGCGATCACGTTCAGGTTGGAAACCTTGTACATGGTGAAGCCGGCCATGAACCGTGAACCGTCCGGCGCCATGGAGAGCACGCTGGACTGGCCGGAAACGGCGCGGCTGCGCAGGACGGTGCCGCTGGCGGCCTCGTAGACGAACAGCATCATGGCGGACGTGGTGTAGTTGGTGAGCCCCACGATGAACTGCCCGTCCGGGGTGGCGATGAGCCGGGTGCGGATGGGCGAGATGGGTCGCGGGAGCGTGACGGCGGGCAGCGGCGGCGGGGTGGGCGGCGGGGGAGCGTACTGCACAGGCAGCACCTGCTGGGAGACGGCCTGCGTGCGGTCGTAAATGAGGAGGGTGTTTTGCAGGTTGCCCACGCCCGTGCCTTGAGTGCTGATGAGCACCCGGCCGTCGGCCCCCACGGCGACGCCTTCGGGGCGCGCCGGCAGGCTGACGGTCTGCACTACGTTGCACGAGCCGAGGTCAATGACGCTCAGACTCGCCGAGCCATTGTTGGTCACGTACAGCCAGGCGCCATCGGGAGACATCGTGGCTGCCAGGGGCGAAGTGCCCACCCGGATCGAGCCGATAACCGCCTTGTCCTTGTAACTGTAAATGTCCACGCGGTTGGCGTTGGCGTTCACCAGGTAGAGCCGTTGCCGCGCCTCGTCCAACACGATGTCCGACGGCGTGCCGCCCAGGGAGATGACCTCGCCGAAAGTGGCGCCGATGGTTTGCGCCCTGCCGGCCGTGACCGTCAACAGGCAGGCTGCCGCGGCCAGAACTCGTGAGATACGATGGAGCCTCATCGCGCGCTTCCCAGCATATATGAACGGGCCCGGCGCTGCCAACTCGCGCGCCCCCGCTCTTAGCTAAACCCGCCCGCCGCCAGGGAGTTGCGCGGCCCAGGGGCGAGCGGGTAGGGCTCCCGGTCCACGCAATTGGCGCCCCAGCCCGAGTGCGCAACACCCCTCGCCGAACTGTGTTATAACTTCTTGCTGAAACTTCGGATCCGGAATCTGACCAAAGGCGCTGTTCTGGCTGCGCAGGCCGAAGTCGCCGACACCAGCAAGAAGCGGCGAAGGGGCCTGCTCAGACGTGAGAGTCTGCCCGAAGGCGAGGGGTTGTGGATCACGCCGTGCGAGGCGATTCACACCATCGGAATGAAGTTTCCCATTGACGTGCTGTTCCTGAGCCGTACCCGCAAGGTGCTGAAGATCAAAGAGCGGATGCCGCCGGGACGGGTCGCCGTGTGCCTGTGGGCGCACTCTGTGCTGGAGTTGCCAGCCGGCACCGTGGCGGCCACCGCAACGGCGGTGGGCGACCAGTTGGAGTTCGAGAAAATTCTATGAGGCTAGGGGCCCTGGCCTGTGCGTGCGTTTTGGTTGCTGTCGGGTGCGCCCGTCGCGGCGGCTTGGTGGGCAGAATCGGTGCGGTGCCGGCCTTTCCGCTCGCCATGCACCGGCAGGTCGTCAACGCAGTGGACGCGGGCGAAGGCGACCTGGCCATAGGGAAACTGCGTCGTCAGCTCGTGGCGGAGCCCCAGAACCTGGCGGTGCGGTTGGAGTTGATCAGGAGGTATCGCGAGCTGGGGTTCCCCGATCTGGCGCTCGAACACGCCCGCCTGGCCGCCGAGCGCTTCCCCGATTCGGCCGAGGCGCATGTCGAGCTGGCGCGCGCCCTGCGCGCTCTGGGGTTGCGCCGGGAAGCTGCCGAGACGCTGGAGTCGTTCTTCGACAAGCATCCGCAGGCCTCGCCCAGCGTTCCTGCGTGGTTGGGGATCCTTCGCGATGGGCTCGGCCAGTGGGAACGGGGGGAGGCGGCACACCGGGCGGCAATCGCTCTCGCACCGAACCGCGACGATCTGCTGAACAATCTCGGCTATAACCTGTTGCGCCAGGGCCGCATCGAGGAGGCGCGCAAGACCCTGGAGCGGGCGCTGGCGTTGAACCCGAAATCGCAGGCGGCCAGGAACAACCTCGGCCTGGCGCTGGCGGCGGCGGGCGCTCCCGCGCTGGAGGAATTCCGACGGGCCAGCGATGCCGCCACGGCGCACAACAACCTGGCTTGTGCGCTGATCGAGCTAGGCCGCTATGAGGAGGCGCGCAAGGAGCTGGAGGCCGCGCTAGCATATAATCGGAACCATCCGGCGGCGCTGGCCAACCTCAGGCTGATTGCAGAACTGGACGGCCGGCCGCCGGCCGTCAACCTCTCGCCCGAAGGCCGCAAACGACGCGGCGGCTTTTGGACTAGAGTCCTGAGGATTCTGGCAGGACCTGCAGATGCGGGAGAGCGCCCGCAGCGGTGAAGGGGGGCGCCGGGCGCGAATTCGAGAAATATGGTCGAGCAAGGGAGGAACAAACAGATGTGGCGTGAATTCCTGCGAGGCGAACAAGGGCAGGATCTGGTGGAGTACGCCTTGATCGTGGCCGCAGTCGGGCTGGCACTGATCACGACCGTCAACACGCTGTCGCAAGGCATCGCGAGCCTGTACTCGAGCATCACGGCGGACCTCTCCAGCATTGGCGCTACCCAGCAGTGATGGCGCTGGAGGCTGGCCCGCCTGCCGCCGCGCCAGGGGCTGAGCCTGTGTGGGCATGGCGCGCATGGCTGACACCCGATCTGGCGCTGGTAGCAGCGGCTGTGGCGCTGGGATACTGCTTGGTGGTCTGGGACGGTCCCCGGCGCTTGTTCCGCGATGCCGACACTGGCTGGCACATCCGCACGGGAGAGCGCATCCTCGCCGAGCGGTCGCTGCCGCGGTCCGATCCCTATTCTTTTTCCCGCGAGGGCCAACCATGGGTGGCGTGGGAATGGGGCGCCGATGTGCTGACGGGTTGGATCCATCGCCGGACTGGCCTGGGAGGGGTGGCGTGGCTGTACGCGAGTGCGATCGCAGCCTCGGTCTGGCTTTGGTTCCGACTGCACTGGCAGGTGGGTGGCGATTTCCTCATCGCCTGCGCGATGGCTCCGCCCATGCTTTCCACGCTCAGCCTGCACTGGCTGGCGCGGCCTCACGTTTTCGGGTGGATCTTGACGCTGGCCGCGATCTGGTCTGCGGAGCGGGCCGGAACGCGGTTCCGCTTCCGCCAGGCCGCACTCATCGGGCTTGGGTCGGCCCTCTGGGCCAATTTGCATGGCAGCTTCTTGCTGGGCCCGCTGATCGGCATGATCTATGCGGTGGGACACTCGCTGCGGAGCCGGATCTGGCAGGAAACGGCAGCAGAATCCCGGCGGCGGGTGCGCTGGCTGCTTTGCGCGACCGCGGTTTCGCTTCTGGGCACGCTCCTGAACCCCTACGGCTGGAGACTGCACGCCCATGTGTTCGCCTATCTGAGCGATTCGCAACTGCTTGCCCGGATCGGGGAATTCCAGAGCTTCAACTTTCACGCCGAGGGTGCGGGGCAGATCATGCTCGCGGTCGGGCTGGCCGGGCTGGGGGCGTCTGTCGCGCTCGGGCAGCGAAGGGTGGCGCACTTCCTATTGGTCTCGCTGTTGCTGGCCACTGCACTGCGTATGGCGAGAGGGTTGCCGTTGCTGGCCCTGGCAGGGCTGCCGCTGGCCAATGGTGCGATTGCCTCGGCGTTGCGCGGCGCGGTGTCGGGCGCCGAGCTTCGCGAGGGCCTGCGGCGCGGGCTGCGCGGGGCGCTGGAGTACTCGGCGCGGCTGAGATCGCTGGAGGCCGGACGCCACGGTGCGCTGCTCGCCCTGGCGCTGGCTCTCGCTGCGTTGTGGTGGTTGCGGACGCTGGCGGAGGTGGCGCGGGCGGGCTTCCCTGCCGATCAGTTCCCTGTGGCTGCGGCCGCGGTCGTGGAAAAGCTGCCCCCGAGTGCGCGCTTGCTCTCTACGGACAAATTCGGGGGCTATCTCATCTACCGATTTGCGGGCGCGCGCAAGGTCTTCTTCGACGGGCGGAGCGATTTCTACGGCGCGGAGTTTCTCAAGCAGTACGGGCGGTTGATGCAGGCGCGGCCGGGATGGCGCCGCATCCTGGAAAGCTACTCCCTCACCCACGCCCTGCTGCCGGTGGACTACCCGCTGCGGGAGGCCCTGGAGTCAGCAGGGTGGAGGCTTCTTTATGCTGACCGAGTGGCTGTGCTTTTGCAGCGGCCTTGAAAGGGGCGGGGCGCGAGGGAACTGCCTGGGGCGTTTGGTGTTTAATAAAGGTCACCGGTCGGAGCCCGTGGCCCGATCCGGATCGAAGGGGCGGTAATGGACCGGCAAAAGGTAATTGTCATCTTCGGCATGGCATTGCTCGCCGCAGCAGCGCTCACCTGGTTCCTCTGGGCCCGGACAACCGCGCCCAGAAAGGAGGAGCAGGTGCTCGTCGTTGCGGCAGCGCGCGATTTGGCGCCGGGAACGCGGATCCGCAAGACGGACGTCAAGCTGATTCGCCTCGCCCAGGCTGCGGCGCCCAAGGGTGCGGTGTTCGATCTGAAGTCGGCGCTCGACCGCGCTGTGCTTTATCCGGTCAGCGCCAATGAAATCCTGACGGCCGGCAAGCTGGCCAGTGTGGCCGGGCCCGAAGGAATCCCGGCCATGATCGAGCCAGGGATGCGGGCGGTGGCGGTGCCCATCACGGAGGCTAGCGGGGCAGCCGGCCTGATCCAGCCACGCTCGCGCGTGGATGTGCTCTTCACCCGCACGGGATCGGTGGCGGAGGCATCCACGGTGACCATCTTGCAGGACGTGGAGGTGCTGAGCATCGGCCGGGCCACCGCACCGGGTCAGGGCGCCGGTCAGGTGGACCCGCGAGCTCCCCGCAGTACGACGGCCACCTTGCTGGTGACCCCGGAAGACGCGCGCAAGCTCGAGCTGGCCAAAAACCAGGGCAGGATCAGCCTGGCGCTGCGCAACCCCATGGACCGCTCGCGCCTGCCCGATTCGGCTCCGGTGACGTTCGAGGCTCTGGATCCCATGATTTTCGCGCGGACGGCGCGGGCCCGGCGCGGCCTGCCGCCTACGCCCGGCCGCATCGGCGACGTGCGCGACGAAGAAGCCTGGAGGCGGCTGATCGGGGAGCGCAAGCCGGAACCCAAGCCCGAGCCACCCAAGCCGAAGCATGTGGTGGACGTTTTCCGCGGCGACAAGCACGTGCAGGAAATCTTCCCATGAGGCAGGCCAAAACATTTCTCATCGCATTTGTGCACTTGGTCCTTGCTCCCGCCTTCGCCCAGGATCCCGCCGTCGGCGCTGTGGCCGCCCAGCATGAGCTGGCGCTGGTGGCGGGTCGCGGCCGCCTGCTGCGCTTTCCCGCCCCGGTGCAGAGGGTGGCCGTGGCCGAGCCCAAGATTGCCGATGCGGTCGTGGTTTCGCCTCGCGAAATCATGGTGAACGCCAAGGCGCCCGGGAACACCACGCTGGTGGTCTGGGACGGCGACTCCGAACCGGTCCAGTACAACATTCAGGTCTTGCAGGACACCACCTTCCTGGAGAGCCTGCGGCGCGAGCTCAAGGAACTGATTCCCGAGGCGGAAATCAAGGCTGATGGGACCCCGGACAAGATGGTGCTCACCGGGACGGCGCGCGACGAGGAACAGGTCAAGCGCGCGGTAGCTCTGGCCTCCACTTACGCCCGCGTGGTGGAGAATCTCATCAAGCTGCCGCCGCGGCCTGATCCGCGGCAGATCCTCTTGCAAGTCAAGTTCGCCAGCGTGGACCGGGTGGCGCTGCGCGAGCTGGGATTCAACTACTTCAGCCGCAACGACAAGACGCTGGGATCGGTGACCACCCAGCAGTTCACGCAGCCGCGGTTCAGCCAGTTGCAGTTCCGGGACCAGCAGTTCGAGAACGCCACGGTCAGCTTTTCCGACCTGCTGAACCTCTTCATCTTCCGTCCCGATCTGAACATCGGCGCCACGATCCGGGCCTTGCAGGCGCGCAACCTGCTCCAGATCCTGGCCGAGCCCAACCTGATCGCGGTCGAGGGCAAGGAAGCCAGCTTCCTGGCCGGCGGCCAGTTCCCGTTCCCGGTGATCACCACCACGCCCACCGGCGGCGCCATCGCCCCGGTGGTCACCGTGCAGTTCAAGGACTTCGGCGTGCAACTCAGATTCACGCCCACCCTGACCGACTCGGGCGCGATCCGGCTGCGAGTGGCGCCGGAAGTCAGTTCGCTGGACTTCACCAACGCCGTGACCTTGCAGGGTTTCCTCATCCCTGCCATCTCGACCCGCCGCGCCGAGACCGAGATCGTGCTCAAGGATGGTGAGAGTTTCGCCATCGCCGGTCTGCTCGACAACCGCGTCGAGCAGGTGCTGAGTAAGATCCCAGGCATCGGCGACATCCCCATTATCGGGCACCTGTTCCGGAGCCGCTCCACGCGCAAAACCGCCAACGAATTGCTGGTGGTGATCACGCCGCGTTTCGTGCGGCCGCTCACCCCGGAGGAAAAGGTTGCGCTGCCCGAGACGATCGAGCCTTTCCTGCCGCCGGCCGGCGAAGAGAAGGCGGCGCGCGGGGGCAAGACCCGCAAGCGTGAACCGGAATTCGTAGGTCCCCGTGGGCACCAGGAACCCAGGTAGGGCTCGGCAAGGCGCGCCGGGCGAGCGCGGGACGACGAGTGTGCAATTGCTCGCCATTCTGGTCCCCGTGATCTTCGCCCTGATGGGCTTTGCTGTGGATCTGGGGCGCCTGTACCTCATTCGCGGAGAGCTGAAGACGGCCGCCAACGCGATGGCGCTGGCTGCGGCCGAGCAATTGATCGGCACCGAGGCATGCCTGGAGAACGCCACCGCCATGGCCCAGCTCACGCTGGATCAAGGGTCGGGCCACGGCAACCGTTATAACTTCGGAATGCTCCAACTGGGCCAGTCCACGGGACTGCTGGCCAGCGAGATTCCCCAGCCGGCGTATTTCGCCACCCTGGAGGACGCCGTTTCCGGCGACGAGACCGCCAGCCAGGCCAGCGGCTCGCAGGCGCGCTACGTGCGAGTGACGGTGAGCGCGGAAGCGCCCCTGACGTTCTGGGGCTTGCTCTCGCTGGGCGCGGAGCGCAAGACGCTGGTTCGCGCCCAGGCGGTGGCGGGCATCAGCGCCCCGCTGTGCACGGCGTGCGGCGTCGAGCCTGTCGCCATTGCCGCGCTGGACCAGGAAGACCCGGTGCATTTCGGCTTGACTCCCAACACGCGCTATACGTTCGCCTACTCGTGCACGGGCACGCCCAGGCCCACGGGGCTGGGTACGGCGACGCAGGTGCTCTCCTACGTCCTGCTCGATCACTACAACGCAGAGGCCGAGACGCTGGCCGACGAGCAAACGCAGCTTTACCGCATCGGGGCGCAAGGGCTGCTGCCTTCCACCAACACCGCGATCTCGTGCTTGAGCATCAATGAGGAGAAACAGATCTGGACGAACGCCGCCCCCCGCGCCTGCAACCAGATCGTGGTGTCGCAGGTGAGCTCGTTCCTGTGCGGGCTGGCGACCCGCTTTTCCGCCGAGACCCCCGAAGCCTGCGCGGGCGTCCCGGAGATCGAATCGGTGGCGCCAGTCTACGCGTCTGACACCGATTTGACCGATTTGGATGACTACGCTTCCTACGCGGGCAACGGCCGGCGCGTGATCACCGTGGCGGTGGTGGACCAGATCCAGAACACCAGCTCGATGATCGTGCTCGGGTTCCGGCAGTTCCTGGTGGAACCCAACCCGGACGACGTCACCATCAATCCCGCGGACCGTTACGGGCGTTTCGGGGCGCTTTATATCGGCTACCCGGCGCCGGTGCGCCAGGGTCGTTTCGACGGCTGCACGGTGGCGGCCGGGCCGGGCAAGGCGGTGTTGCATCAATGACGCGGCGCGGCAGCACCACGCTGGAAACCATCCTGTTCCTGCCCCCGCTGCTACTGCTGTTCATGGGAATGGTGGAGATCGGCAGGCTGACTTACACCTATTACAGCCTTTACAAGATGCTCTACACGCTGGCGCGCCTGGCCGGGACCGCCGAGGGAGCGAACTTCTGCGACGACGAGGACGCCGTCTTGCGGTCCATAAAAAACTTCGTGCTGACCGGCGCCGAAGACGGCAGCGGCGAGCCGTTGCTGCGCGATCTGACGCCGGACCGCGTGCGGATCCGCATCGAGCGTTACAACCCCGACACGGGGCAACTGGACGAGTGTCCCTGTGGCGTGCCAGGCTGCGATGTAGCCAATGGCGGCCTCGCTCCGGACTACCTGGTGGTCACTGTCCCCGACGGTTACCCCGTTCAGTTGCGCATCCCGTACCTGACGCTGGCGCCGATCCTCCTGAAGCCGCAGGTGCGGCTGCCCTTCGGAGGGCTGTGAGATGCGCAGGGAAAGCGGCCAGAGCACGCTGGAATTCGCGCTGATCTACGGCGCGGTGCTGATGCCGCTGACCTTCATGATCGTCTTCGCCGCCGAGCTGCTCTGGGTCTGGCATGGGGTGGTGGAGTTTACGCGCGAAGGGGCCCAGTACGCGGCCACGCACTGCTGGCAGGCGGGCGCCGACAATGTGCTCAACTACATGCGCAGCCGGGTGCCTCTCATGATTGACCGGGAACAGTTCCTGAGCGGGCCGGCCGAGATCGTGGTGGAGTATTACGCGCGCGATCCCGAGACTGGGGCGCTGGTGGAGTTCAGTTGCGACGGCGGCGACTGCTCGACCGCCTGCGTGCCCGACCTGGTCACCGTGCGCGTGCGCAATTACGAGTTCCGGAAATTCAGCGGCTTTCTCGGCCTGCCGCCCATCCCCCTGCCCGATTTCCGCATGACCCTGCCCATGGAAAGCGCCGGTTGCGTGGCGGGCGAGCAGGAGGTCAGTTGCATGCCATGAGCGCGAGGAGAGACTAGCCTTATGCCTGTTACCCTGCTGGTGGCTTCGAGCGACGAGCACTTTCGCGAGATGGTGCACGAAAGCTTGCTCAACATCGCCAATGCCAAGGTGGTGGCTGAATACGCAGAGATCACGCCCAACCTGTACATCCGCGTCTTGCAGGATCTGGAGCGTCACCCCGAGGCCGCCCTGGTCATTGATCTGACCAGCGACCCCGAGACCGCGCTCAAGGCGCTGGAAAGGATCAGGCAAGCGGCGCCCGATCTCTATGTCATAGCCTCCAACTACCAGGCCGATGGCGAATCGGTAATCGCTGCCGTGCGCGCGGGCGCCAACGATTTTCTGGTGCAGCCCTTCAAGCGCATCGAATTCCGCGAGGCGATGGCGCGGCTGGAACGCGTTCCCAGGCGCGGCGGGGCGGGT
>JBMFPL010000013.1:12468-18846 GCA_049969115.1 Bryobacteraceae bacterium
GTGGCAGTCGCCTGGGGAGGGTCTATACCTTTCTGGGCGTCAAGGGCGGCGTGGGCACGACCACGCTAGCGGTGAACTTCGCCGCCGTGCTCGCCCAGCGCGGCGTACACACGGTGCTCATTGACCTGGACTGGGTGGGCAACGACGTCGCCATGCAGCTCGGCGCGCAGCCGCAGAACACGCTGCTCGAAATCGCCGAGAATCTGAGCCGCATGGATCAGGCGCTCTTCGAGGGCCTGGTCACCCGGGATCCCTTGGGCATGTTCGTAGTCAGCCCGGCTGACAGTTTCGAGCACCGCGGCTACTTCACCGAACCGATGTTCCGCGAGTTCTCCGCCTTCTTGGTGGAGAAGTACGAGGCCATCGTGATTGACGGCGGCCGCTGGATCTCCGACGACGTGGTGATGGGCGCGTTGCAGGTCTCCAGCTCGATCTTTCTGATCATCACCCAGGAGTTCCCGGCCATCCGCAACGCCCAGCGTTATCTGGGATACCTGATGCGCACGGGATTCACGCAGGACCAGATCAGGGTGGTGATCAACCAGTACAGCAAGCGGGCAGACGCCAACCGTGCTACACTGGAACAGGTCCAGCAGACGCTGAATCAGCCTGTCTTCTACGGGATCCCGAGCTCGTCGGCGGTGCTGGCGTTCATCAACAAGGCGCGGCCCTTCGTCACCGAGCCGAAGGCCGCGGGGGAGCTGGACCGGGCTTTCCGGGCCTTCGTGGACAAGGCGACAGGGGCGCGGGCCACGCTGGCGAAGGCGGGATAAACCACGGGGATTCCACAGATGGCGACGCGAACCCTCACCCGGCCTTCCACGGGCACCGAGCGCTGGTTCGAAATCAAGAGCCAGATCCACAGCAAGCTGCTGAATTCGCTCACGCCCGAGGAGTTGCGCGCGCTCAACCGCGACGGCATGCGTCACCACATAGGCTTGGTGGTGGAAAAACTGGTCGCGGAGGAAGCCGTCCCGCTCACCGTGGCCGAGCGCGAGCGGCTCATCGAGGAGGTCCTCGACGAGGTCTTCGGGCTGGGTCCGCTGGAGCCGCTGCTCAAGGATCCTTCCATCAGCGACATCCTGGTCAACGGCTTCGACAATGTCTACATCGAGCGCAACGGGCGGCTGATCGAGACCAACGTGCGCTTCAAGGATGCCGCTCACGTGCGCATGATCATTGACCGGATCGTCTCCAATGTGGGGCGGCGCATAGACGATTCCTCGCCCATCGTGGACGCGCGGCTGGAAGACGGTTCCCGCGTCTGCGCCGTGATCCCGCCCGTTTCGCTGATCGGTCCCGTGCTGGCCATCCGCCGTTTCGGCAAGAAGCTGCTTTCCACCGAGGACCTGCTGAAGAACGAGACGCTCACCACCGGGATGCTCGACTTTCTGAGCGCCTGCGTGGAGGCGCGCATGAACATCGTGGTCTCGGGCGGTTCCGGCTCGGGCAAGACCACGATGCTGAACATGCTCTCCCGTTTCATTCCCGAAGAGGAACGGGTCATCACCATCGAAGACACGGCCGAATTGCAGCTCCAGCAGCCCCACGTGGTGCGGCTGGAAACGCGCCCGGTGAACATCGAAGGCGTGGGCGCGGTGACGCAGCGCGATCTGGTCATCAACTCGCTGCGCATGCGGCCGGACCGGATCGTGATCGGCGAATGCCGGGGCCCCGAGGCGCTCGACATGTTGCAGGCCATGAACACCGGGCACGAGGGCTCGATGACTTCAGTCCACGCCAACTCGCCGCGCGACGCGTTCGGACGGCTGGAAACCATGGTGATGATGGCCAGCGAGCACATCCCGGATCGTGTCATTCGCCAGATGCTGGCCTCGGCCATTCACCTGGTGGTGCACACGGTGCGGCTGAGCGACGGCACGCGCAAGGTCGCCTCCATCACCGAGGTGCTGGGGACCGAAGGGGAGCAGGTCCTAATGGAGGACGTGTTCGTCTTCGAGCGGTTCGGCATCAGCCGCCGGGGCCGCGTGGTGGGCAAGTTCCGCGCCACGGGCTACCGGCCGGCGTGTCTGGAGCGGCTGAAGACCTACGGCATTCACTTGTCGCCCTCGATTTTCGAGGAAGTGTACGAGGTCAAGGACCGGTGAGTCCGGGCGTCTTTTTCCTGCTCAGCTTGCTGATCTTCTCCGGGTGCCTGCTGGCCGCGGCTTACCTGGTGTGGTCGTTGCCTGGTCAGCAGGCCAGCCGGATGCTGGCGGCGCGGCTGCGCGAAGTGCGTGCCCAGGCGGGCGGGCGCTCCCGGGCGCCGGCGGAATTGATCGTCCGGGAGCGCGCGACGGGTGCGGCCGCGCTGGGCCGCTGGCTGAGCCGGGTGGGCGGTCTGAGCCGGTTGCAAGAGTACATTGACCAGGCAAACCTCGAGTACCGCGCAGCCGAAGTCGCGCTCGCTTCGCTGGCCATCGCCGTTGTGGCGTTCATCCTCATGGGCGTGTTCGGCTTGCGCCTCTTCCTGTTGCGGCTGCTGATCGCTGCCGGCCTGGGCGTGCTGCCCGTAGCCTACATTTTGCGGGTGCGCCGCATCCGCCTGCGCAAATTCGAGGAGGCCCTGCCCGACGCCATTGACCTGTTCAACCGCTCCATGAAGGCGGGCCACAACATCCATACCGGGCTGGAGACGCTGGCTGCGGAAACGCTCGACCCTGTGCGCGCCGAGTTCCGCAAGGTCATGGAGGAGCTGGCTCTGGGCGCTCCGCTGGAGACGGCGCTGCACAACCTCGGGCGGCGCGTTCCCTTGATGGATCTGAAGTTTTTTGTCACCGGGCTGATCTTGCAGCGGCAGACGGGCGCGAACCTGATCGGGGTGCTGGAGAACCTTTCCCTGCTGATGCGCGAGCGGCTGACGCTGGCCGCCAGGATGAAGGCGCACACCGCGCAACAGAGGTTTTTGGCGGGCCTGCTGTGCGCGCTGCCGCTGGTGGCCGCGCTGGGAATCTGGCTGATCAAACCCGACTACCTGCAACTGTTGTTCACCCATCCGCTGGGCACCAAGTTTCTCACGTACGCGATCATTTCGGAACTGGTGGGGATCCTTATCATCCGCCGCATCGCCAATATCAGGTACTGAGACCATGCTGGCGGTTTTCTTCCTGCTCGCCTTCGTGACCGTGGCCCTCTTACTGTGGTCGGGCATGATGCTGCTCCAGACGCAGGAAAACCCGCTGCGGGACCGGCTCGAAGAACTGCAAATGCAGGCCATGCTCAATCCCGGGAGAGCGCCGCGGCGGCGGGCCGGCGGCGGCCTGGCCAATTTTTTCCTTTACCTGGTGAGCCTGTTTCCTGGGGGCGATGACTGGCTGCGCCGGAGCGAGCGGGAACTCAACCAGGCGGGCATCCGGCGGCGCGAAGCGCTGGCGGTTTACGTGGCCGGCCATCTTGCGTTTTTCGCCGGGGCGCTGGCGGGCATGGCCTGGCTCCAGCGCCACAACACGGGCATCACCTACCTGACGGGGATGGTGGCGGGCGCGATTTTGGGTTGGCTGCTGCCCCAGCAAGTTCTGCATTACCTGGTGCGCCGTTACCGTCGCAGGTTGCAGGAGGCCCTGCCCGACGTGGTGGACATGCTGGGGGTGGTGCTGGGCACGGGACTGGCGCTGGATCAGGCCATGCTGCGCGTGGCCGAAGAGATGCAGTTCATTTACCCCGAGCTGGCCAACGAGTTCCTCACCGTGGTCATGCAGGTCCGGGCCGGGCAGGAGCGCAGCAAAGCCTTCCAGCAACTGGTGCGGCGCACGGGAGTGGAGGACATCAAGTCGCTGGCGGCGATGATCGTACAGAGCGAACGCTTCGGCACGAGCCTGGCCCAGGCCCTGAAGGTCTACGCTGATGCGTTGCGCACGCGCAGGCGGCTGCGGGCGGAGGCGGCGGTGGGCCGGGCGGGCATCAAGATGCTCTTCCCCATCGTTCTGTTCATCCTGCCCGTGCTGTTCGTGATCACGCTGGTGCCCGGCCTGCTCAGTGTGCTGGACAACCTGCAACTGCTGGGGCGCGGGCGCTGAACCGCTTCAGGCGGGGGCGTTCCGTCTCCGCAACGTCTCGTTGAGCGAACCCTGGCGGTAGCCCTCCAGATCGAGCGTCACGTAGTGGAAGCCGAGGTCCTTGAAGAGTTCGACGAAGCGTCGGGCCATTTCCACGGAGAGTGCGCGGGGCAGCTCCTCGGCGGCGATTTCGATGCGCACCAGCTCCCCGTGATAGCGCACGCGGCACTGGCGGAATCCCAGCGCGTGCAAGGCCTCTTCGCCGCGCTCGACGAGCTTGACGTTTTCCACCGTCACCGGTGTGCCGTAGGGGATGCGCGAGGCCAGGCAGGCTGAGGCCGGGCGGTCCCACGTCGGCAAGCCCGCACGCCGCGACAGCTCGCGGATTTCTGCTTTCGTGAGGCCAGCCTCGACCAGCGGCGCCCTGACCCGATGCAGGCGGGCGGCGTTCTGCCCCGGTCGGTAATCGCCCAGGTCATCCACGTTCACCCCGTAGACGATGTGCGGGATGCCCAGGCGCCGGCCCAGCTCCTCCAGCCGCCTGAACAGCTCGTCCTTGCAATGAAAGCAGCGGTCGGGATCGTTGCGCACGTAGTCGGGGTTTTCGAATTCGCGCGTCTCCAGATACTGGTGGCGCAGACCGATGCGGTGCGCCAGCTCTTCCGCGTCGCGCTTGTGGGAGGCGGGCAGGGAAGGCGAATCCGCGGTGACGGCGAGCGCGTTTTCTCCCAGAACCTGATGCGCGGCCCACGCCAGGTACGCCGAGTCGGTGCCGCCGGAATAGGCAACGATGACGCGTCCCAGCTCGCGCAGCAGCTCGAAAAGCCTCTCTTGCTTGCGCTCGAGAAGCTGCGGGTCGGAGGCAGCCAGGCGGCCCAGCGCCACGAAACTGCTCATACGGCCATTATACGGGGGCTTCCGTATCCAGCGGCAGATCCGGCTGCTGCGCTTCCTCCTCGCCTTCGCTCTCCTCGTTCTGGTCGGGGATGACAGAGGCCGCCGCGACGCGGTCTCCCTCATCGAGAGTCACGATCCTGACGCCCTGGGTGGAACGGCCGGCCTCGCGAATCCTGGCCGCTTCCAGGCGGATGATCTTGCCCTCCTTGGTGATGATCATGACCTCGGAATCCTCTTTGACCGCGAGGACCGCCGCCACTGGCCCGTTGCGCTGCGTAGTCTTCATGTTGATGACGCCCTGGGCGCCGCGGCGCGTCTTGCGATACTCGCTGACCGGCGTGCGCTTGCCGAAGCCCAGTTCGGAAATGCTCAAAATGAGATCGTCGTCGCTGACCACCTCCATGCCCACCAGGTGATCGTCATCGGCCAGCGACATGCCGGTGACGCCGCGGGCCTGGCGGCCCATGGGACGGACTTCGGACTCGTCGAAGCGCACGGCCTTGCCGCGGTGGGAGCCGAGGAAAATCTGGTCGTGGCCCCAACTGAGGCGCGCCGCGATCAGCTCGTCGCCTTCACTCAGGGTGATGGCGATGATGCCGCGCGCGATGGGATTGTCGAATTCGCTGAGCTCACACTTTTTGATGATGCCCTTGCGGGTGGCCATGACTACGAAGCGGTCGTGCACGAACTCGCGCACGGGCAGGATGGCTTTCACGGAATCGTCGGGCTGGAGGTTCACCAGATTGGAAATGTGCTTGCCCCGGGCGTTGGGAGCAGCCTCCGGGATTTCGTGCACCTTGAGCCAATAAACGCGGCCCTTGTCGGTGAACACCAGCAAGTGAGAGTGCGCGGACGCGATGATCAGGTGCTCGACGAAGTCCTCCTCGCGCACGTCAATGCCCTTGCGGCCGCGCCCGCCGCGCCCTTGCCGGCGGTAAGTATCCAGGGGCGTGCGCTTGAGGTAGCCCTGGCGGGTGACCGTGACCGCCATGTCTTCGTCGGCGATCAGGTCTTCCAGAGTGATTTCCGCCACGTCGTCCACGATGGCCGTGCGGCGCTCGTCGCCGTACTCTTTGGCGACCTCGCGCAGCTCTTTGACGATGACCTGGCGCAAAACCTTTTCCGAACCCAGAATTTCCAGGAACTCGATGATGCGCCGCTGGGTTTCGGCGAGCTCTTCCAGGATCTTCTGGCGCTCCATGCCGGTCAGGCGCTGGAGTTGCAGCTCCATGATGGCCTGGGCCTGGCGCTCGCTGAAGTCGAAGCGGAAGTCGGCTGAGACCACGATCTCCTCGAGCACACGCGCGGGCAGGGGCGCCATTCCCATGAGGATTTCGCGGGCTTCTTTGGGCGTGGAAGAGGCGCGGATGGTCTCGATCACCAGATCGAGCTGGTCCAGGGCCTTCTGAAAGCCCAGCAGGATATGCTCGCGCTCACGCGCCTTGCGCAGCTCGAACTCGGTCCGGCGGCGGACCACCTCGATGCT
>JBMFPL010000014.1:0-18745 GCA_049969115.1 Bryobacteraceae bacterium
GGGGAACGCGGGCTCGAACTCACCACCTCATCCACTGAGAAGACTTCGGTGGCGCGGCGCCGGCGCAGGTCCGGGATCACCGGGTACTCGTAGCGCGTCTGGTCCAGCAGGATGGGCTCTGCGGTTTGCGGGAACAGGTTCACGATGGGCGTGGTGGCCGGCCGCAGTGTGCGCTCGGAAACTCCCAGTTCGAGCACCTGATGGCGCTCGGGGCGTTCGAAGGAAGAAATCAGAAAAAGGACTTCAGCGACCTCCTGGAACCCTCCCGCAGCCAGCGCTTGCAGGCCGTTCAGTTCTAGGAACAGGAACTTCTCGGGGAAGGCGAAGTATTCCTGAAGCAGGCGGTAGCCGAGGAAGGAGCGGCGGGGATAAGGCAGCACGCCTTCGTCGAACTCGAACCCCACTGACCGCAGCGCCTGGCGGCGGAGAGTCACCGGCTTGACGCGTGAGCCGGGCGTCGGATCACGCAGCAGGATCTCGACGGTATTGTTGAGCAGCAGCTCGTAGAGGGTGAACACCACCTGGCTGTCACCGCTCAGGTAAAAGCGGAGCCTGTCGAGCTCGAGCTTCTCGAACGTGACGTCGGGCAGGCAGCGTAGCTCGACGCGCAGCACCGCAGCGGCGGGAGATCTCAGCGGCGGGCGGATGCGCTCGGGCGTGGTCCACTGCGCGGCGGCCACACGCACCGGCCAGATGGTAGTGTCGTAGCAGGTGCGGAACTTGCAGGGGAAGCTGTCCACCGGGCGCGAATACAGCATGGTATCCCGCGGGATCTTCAGCCCTGTGGTAAGCTTGCCCTGCTCGGGATCGGGATGGAACTCGACCACGGACATGGAGGGAATGGGACGCAGGTAGTGCGGGTAGACGATGCCCAGCAAGGCTTCGGTGAGCTCCGGGAAGTCGTCGTCAATCTTGAGATGGACCCGTGCCGCCAGCAAAGCGAAGGCCTCGATGAGTCGCTCGACATGCGGGTCCTCGCAGCGATCGGGCTCGAGCAGCAGGCGGGAGGCGATCTTGGGATACTTCTCGGCGAACTCCGCCCCGAGCTGGCGCAGGAAGGTCAGCTCGCGCGTGTAGTAGCCCAGCAGATCATCGCGCACCGGGTTCCCCCAGAATCTGATAACGGCCGCTGGAAACCTCCAGCACGGTATCGAAGCTGACGCGCTCGGGCGCCGGATCCACGCGCAGCAGGCCCTCGATGACGAAACGCAACAGCCGTGCGCTCTCGGTCAGCGGCTCCATGCGCACGCGCACGTTGGAAAGGCGCGGCTCGAACTGCGCGATGGTAGTTTCCAGCATCTTGAGCATCCGCTGCTGGTCGCGTGTGGAACGCAGGCTCAGGCCGGTGAAATCCGGCAGTCCGTAGTGGTAAACGGACCTCTCCAGCTCGGTCGCACCGGGCGGCGCTTCCTGGACGGTCCGCCGGCTGTTGAGCAGCCACTCCAAGTCGCGTTTGACCGCGGCCTTCAAGCGCCGCAGCGACTGGGCCCGCGTGAGCGGCGCTTCTGAGTGCTGACCGGGCTCCAGATCAATCAGCCGGTCCAGGACCGAGAGGGTGACAGCCCCTTCCGTATCTGCCTTCGCCATAGGCTAAGTGCTCCAGCGATGCTGGTCGTGCCGGCGCTGGCCTGTCCCCCGACCTTGCAGGTTCCTCACGGCTCACCTCGTGCAAGCCAGCGCTTGGAGTGGATCCAGGCGGCAGATGCGCGCATAGATTTTCTGCTTTTCCTCGCTGTCGCGGTCCAGTTTGGACAGGCAGCGGAACAGCAAGGTCAAGGGATGAGCGATGACCTCGGGCGCTTCCCACTCATCTAGCTTGCGCTGCTCAATCTCCTGCGCGAGCTCCTCGAGGATGGGCCAGGCGATGGCCTCGTAGCCCGCAGCCATGCAGATTTCCGCCAGTTGGATGCGCCGCTGGAAGCGCGCGCGCCCGGAGCGCTCCTGGGCTGCCTCGCGCGCGAGGATCTCAATGGCGTCCTTGCGGCGGCCCGAACGTAACGCTTGCATGGCCAGCTCGTAGGCCTCAGGCGGCTGCTGTTCACCTTCGGCCGCAGGCTCCGCCGGCGCCGGCTCCTGCCACTGCACGGGAACGTACGGTTCCTCGGCGGGTTGCACTGATTCGGTTTTGGGCAAAATTTCTTCCTCGAGCCAGGCCAGCGTTTCCGCGTTGGCCGCGGGCGTGTCATCGTTGAGGGACCATTTGGGCAGTTCGGGGTAATCGGCCAGCAAGGCGCGCAGCTCGGCGCGGAGCGCCGCGGCAGGCGCCTCGTAGCCCAATTCCGTCAGCGAGCGGATGGCATAGCGTTGCACGTCCAGCCAGGCGCGCCCGCAGGGCGCTCCCGCCGCTTCCTCGGCTGCCTCGAGCGCTTCCGCCCAGCACCCCTCGCTGGCAAGCCGTTTCAACTGTTGCCTGGCCTCGGTGGATGGGGCTTCGAGGACCGAGTAATCGGGGCTGGGGCCCGCAGCTCGCAGTTCGCCCCATCTCAGCGCGCGCAACAGCAGGTAGGGGACCGGGCTATAGGGATCTTCGCGCCGCAGGAAGCGGGCCGCGCTGATGACCCGCTCGATGGCGTCTTCCCGGCTCTCGGGTTCGGCGGCGAGCGCTTTGCGGCGCGGCGCGGCAGCGTGGACTGGCGCCGGCGTGGCCTCTTCGACCGCCCAACCGGTCTCTTCGAGGGCAGCTTCTTCGGCAGCCTCCGGTTCCGCGGGCGGTCCTTCCTCGGCCTGCTTGCGCTGGAGCAGGATGCGCACGCTCTGCTGGACTTCTTCCAGCGTGTCGCGCAGCACGCTGAAATTGGGCGTGAAGTCGCCGAACTTTTCCTCGCAGACGCTGGCAAGCTGGGCGAGCGATTCGCGCGCCGCCTCGAGTTGGTCGAAAGCCTGCTGGTAGAAGCTAGCTGGTGTGGCGCGGAAGGCCGTGTCGAACTCTTCGGGGGTGATCTTGCCGTCGGCGATCGCAGCCTCGCGCTGCGCCCGGCGGGCGTCGCTGGCTTCGGCTTCTTCCTCGGTAGGAACCGACCGCGATTGTTTGTACTGGTACCAGTCCAGCCCGGACCGCGTCAGGGGGACTTGCTTGATGGGCCGTTCCAGTTGGGTGCCGACCCATTCGAGCGGCGTGGCGCGCAGCTCCAGATCGCCCTCTTCGATTTCCGGATAAAGCCCGTCCCAGAAATTCTCGATCAAGCCCCGCAACAGGTCAAGGCCAGGCGCCAGGGCGGCGAAGCCTTCGGTCCGGATCGAGGCCTCCAGCAGCCATGAGGCCAGTTGAAGGTCTTTGCTCCTGGTGGCCAGCGCGTCGCCAGCGAGCTTGATCACTTGCGGCCAGTTAGCCTTCTTGCCCGGCGTTTGCCAGTCGCCTTCGGTGACCGGCTCTTCCTCGCGGCGGGCTTCCTTGATCTGGTCGTAGACGGCACTGTAACGAAGCTTCTCCCCGGCTGGATTGGGTCCGGGGATGGGATTCAGCAAGTCGGCGCGCAGCGGCATGATGGGAACCTCGACACCACGCAAGTGCGGTAGCAAATCCGCCTCTCGCCCGCCAGCTCAGGCAGTTGCGATCTCCAGCGTGCGAACCTCCAGCAAGGGAAATTCCTCGCCGTCAACCAGCAACAGCTTCTGGCCGTAAGGGATCTCGTTGCCTTCCTCGTCCTGTTCCCAAACGGTGAGCCGGCCCAGCCGCACCTGCTCGTCGGGATGGCGCCAGGAAAACGGCGACATGACCGGGAGCAGGACCTCTCCGAGCTCACGGTTTTTCAGGCCGAGACCGGCGCGCACCATGGCAGGCAGCCACAGCAGGTCGCGAAGACGGCGCGGGGCCGCCACCTGGATGGAAGCCAGATGCTCCAAGGGGATCCAGAGATACCCGCCGGCGGCGAGCACTTCCAGCCGCGGGCCGATTCGCGGGTCGGCGTCCAGCAAGGACTGAAAGGGCCGACCATTGAGGATCCCGGCAACCGGTCGCGCTTCGCTGGCGGCGGGGAACTCGCGCCTGGCGAACATCTCGTGCCGCGTCTTCTCGGCGTAGATTGCGCCCCGGTAGAGCAGCGCGCCCGCCTCGGAGGCCGGCGACTCGCACGCCAGCACCTCGAGCTGCTTTTCCGCCCGCTCGAACTCCCCAGCGAAACAAAGCAACTCGAACAGGAAGGTCCGCCGGCGCACGTCGGTGGGATTGTCGCGCACCTCGGCGCTCAGCGCCGTGATGGCTTCCGTTAGCTTGCCGGCCTGGAACAGCTCTCTCGGCGTCATGGTGGCAGCCCTGGCTTTCGTGACCGCGGAAGGGACGGGGACGCCGCACGATGCGCAGCGTCCCTCGGAACCTCCCTTCGCTGACTAGCCGCCCTGGACCTTCTTGAGGTCGTACCAGGCCTTGATGGCGCCGCCCAGCGTGCCGTCGGGCTTCTGCTCGCGATACTCGAACTCGATCTTGCTGAAGTTCAGCGAGATCTGGTCCATAGGGAGCATGTCAGAGGAGGCCGCCCCACTGGTTTGGAAGCTGGAGACCAGGATGTCGGAGAAGGTGACCTTGAGGTACTCCTGCTGGTCCTTGCCCGCCTTGCGACAGGTGAGCACCGCGCTCTTGATGTGATCACCGCGGGCGCAGGCCAGGAAAAGTTTCGGGCTGGCCTTGTTGACCTTCATCACGAAGTTGAAGTCCTGCATCTGGACCTTGCCCGCACCGAGTCCACCGCCATGCGAGGCAGTTCCCGTCTGGACTTCGCCAAAGGACCAGGACTCGATTTCGATCTCTCCTTTGTGCTTGGAATCCTGGCTTTCGCCTTCGATCCCGTCGATCTTGAGGAAGTAGTCAACCATCCCCATCGCGTTGTCCTTTCTCCTTTCCAGGATTCACGCTCACCCTCGAGCGAAATCCCTCGACCGTTACTTTCTGGCCGACTGGGGCAGCTCAGCCACCAGTCGCAGAGAAACCGTAAGCTCGTCGAGCTGGAAATGCGGCCGCAGGTAAGCCACCGCGCGGTAGGCGCCCGGCTTGCCAGGGACTTCCATGACCTCCACGCGCGCCTCGCGCAGCGGGTACTGCGCCTTGGTCGCCGGGCTGGCCTGGTCGTCCTCGGTGACGTAGTTCATGATCCACTGGTTGAGGAACCGCTCGCAGTCGGCCCGCGACATGAAGCTGCCGATCTTGTCGCGCATGATGGCCTTCAGGTAATGAGCAAAGCGCGAAACGGCAAGGATGTACGGCAATTGCGCCGACAGGCGGGCGTTGGCCGTGGCCGATTCCTTGTCGTAGACCTTGGGCTTATTGCAGGACTGCACGCTGAAGAAGGCTGCATAGTCGGTGCCCTTGCAGTGCACCAGGGGCACAAAGCCCAGGTCGGCCAGTTCCTTTTCGCGCCGGTCGCTGATGGCGATCTCGGTGGGGCACTTTAGGGCCACATCGCCCTCGTCGGTGCGGAAGGTATGCACGGGCAGGCCTTCCACCAAGCCGCCGCCCTCCACCCCGCGAATGGCCGCGCACCAGCCGTAGGTGGCGAAGGCCTCGGTCAGCCGGGCGCCGAGCGCGTAAGCGGCGTTGCCCCACAAGTACTTGGAGTGGTCCGTGCCGTCCACGCCTTCCTCGTAATTGAAAGCCTCCACCGGCGCGGTGTCGCGCCCGTAAGGCAGGCGCATGAGCACGCGCGGCAGGCAGAGCGCCACGTAACGGGAGTCGTCGCTGTTGCGGAACGACTTCCACTTGGCGTACTCGGTGGATTCGAAAATCTTCGCCAGATCGCGCGGCGCTCCCAGGTTGGTGAAGCTGTCTAGGCCGAGCAGGTCCGGCGCCGCTGCGGCAATGAACGGCGCGTGCGCCGCGGCCGCCACCTGCGACATTTTCTCCAGCAGTTCGATGTCTTCGGGATGCTTGCCGAAATAGTAGTCGCCGATGAGCGCGCCGAAGGGTTCGCCGCCGAAGACGCCGAACTCCTCCTCGTAGACCTTCTTGAAGATCGCGCTCTGGTCGAACTCCGGCGCGCGCTGGAGGTCGCGCAGCAGTTCGCGCTTGGAGACGTTCAGAACGCGGATCTTCAGCATGGGGCTGACTTCGGTGTGGTCGAGCAGGTACTTCAGGCCGCGCCAGGTTGCTTCCAGTTGCTGGAAGCTGGGGTGATGCAGGATCTCGTTCAACTGGATAGAGATGAGGTGGTCAATTTGCGCGATGCGGGCGTTGATCATGGCCTCCGCGTCGCGCGACACCGTCATCTCGCCCGCCAGTACCTGCGAGATGAATTCCTTGATGAGGTCGCGGCCCCGGGCCTGCGCGGCCGGCTCGGTGCCGAAACGGCCTTCTTCGACGATCTGGTCCAGCAGGCTCTTTTCCGCCTTGACCTCTGCAGCGGCCTGCGGCATGGCAGCCTTTTGCGGATCGCTCATGCTTGGCCCCCCTTGCCTCCAGCTTCCAGCTCGGCGCGAAGCTTCTCGAGCTCTTCGGTGTTGGTCACTGCCTTCATGAGCAGCTCGTCGAGCCGCTCGTTGGTCTGCAAGGTGCCCCTGAGATCGGCCAGTCTGGTGCGCAATTCCAGAAGCTCGCGCAAGGGCTTGACCTGCCGGGCCACCTGCTCGGGCTCGAAGTCCTGCAAGCTCTTGAAGTGCAAGTCCACCTTGAGCTGGCCGGCCTCCGGATCGTCGCTGAGTTTGTTCTCGACCGTGAAGGAAAGGTGAGGCTTCATGCTCTCCAGCACCGCGTCGAAGTTATCCGGGGTGATCTCCACGAACCGGCGGTCCTTCAGCCGCGGTAGGGGCTGCTCGGGCATGCCCGTCAAGTCGGCCAGCACACCGACGACGAACGGTAGCTCTTTCATTTCGATTGCGTCGCCCACCTCCACGTCGTAGGTGACATGGACTCGCGGGGGCCGGACGCGCTCCAACTTCTTATGAATACTCTCCTTGGCCATCGGCCCTCCTCAGAGAGAAATCGGGCCGCTGCCGGCGACCCGGTACGGAGCAAGTTTACCAGAAAAACTCCTTTTGGACCAGAGGTGAATTGAGTTTTTTTCAGGTCGGCTCGAAGGAGACCTGTCGCTGCTCAAAGGGCCCGGCGAAGCGCCACCCGCAAGTGCACCGGGCCCAGCAGGCCGGATTCCAGCAGCGGGGAATCCTTGTTGTGGTGCTTCCAGGTAGTGAACGTGATGCGCCCGCCGGGGGGCTTGGGCTTGCCTCGCAGGTACCAATCGGGCAAGCGCCGGATGGCCCCGGCCGCCATGCTCCCAGCCCCGCCCTCGCCGTACTCATTCTCAGGCGGAAGCTGTTCGTCGCCAATCAGACGGTTGACCCAGAGGTTGGTCACTAGGACTTCCAGATCGTTGCCCCCGGCGCGTGCGAATTCGGTGATGTCCAGGCGGAACGGCGGCTTCCAGAGGATCGCTAGGCGCTGCCCGTTCAGCCGCACCTCGGCGATGACCTCGACTCGCCCCAAATCGAGGTAGAGCCGTTTGTCGCCGCTCACCCAAGCAGGCTCGACCTGCAACCGCTTGTGGTAGGTAGCCGTCCCCGAGAAGTAGCGCACGCCGGGATCGGAGTGCCGGTGGAGCGAAATCAGCTCCGGCAGAGTCACCTCGGGCGGCGCCCCCAAACCCGGCGGGAAGGTGACGCGCCACGGCCCCGGCACGACGACTGGGCGCTCCAGACCGCTGACTTCGAAGGCCAGCCTCCGGCCGCCGCCTCCACGAAGATCGTAACGGCCAGGTTGCCATACTAACAGCTCTGCCTTCGGCCCTCTCGCCAACTCGACTTGCGGGGGACCTTCCGGCGCGGGCAACCCCGCCGAGGCGAGCCTCGCGATGCGCTGTTCGTCCAGGCCCTCCGCGAACAGCTCCGGCTCGGTCATCTCGCCCTCGAAATACGGGATTTCCGGATCGGTGGTCTGCCCCGGTGTGGGCGGGTGCACGGTGTTCGCCGAGCGCTCGCCTCTGCGAGCCAGCTTGCCGTCGAGGCACACGGAGGGCACGCCGTCGCGGTAGACCAGAGCTACGTGGGTCCAGCCAGCCAGCGGGGAGGGAACCACAAGGACGGGCACAGGGCTGCCGCTGGCTCGTTCAAAGACGGCGAGACCATTTCGCCCCGCCATCAAGCCCACACACGCGTGGCCCTTGCCATGTACCCGTTCCCCTGGTGGCGGGTAGAGCACGAAGCTCGTGGCGCCCCTCAGGAAGCCGCCGCCGGGGCCGGCTGGCAACGGAACCTCGACCTCGGGCTTGATCCACGCGCAGATCGTGAACGTGCCGGCGGGAGCGGGGCTGGAAGGCGTCGGGTGCGCAGCGATCGAACGCGTGCTCAGGACCGCCATCCCGTCCTTGAAGACTTCCTGCCAGCGCTCCCTGCCTGCCGGAGAGCGAAAGACCACGAAAACGGATCCTGCCGGATCCAGCCGCAACGGCAGGTGCACGCAGCCTTCGGCCACTTCGTAGACGGCCACCGGCGTGATGGATCCCGTTACCGGATCCCACAGCTCGGGCTGCATGTTACCGGCGCGGAAGGTGCACACCAACTCTTCTGACCGGCGTCGGCGATTGGCCACGAAGTAGATCTCGGTGCGGCCGGCACGGCGGTGAATGTAGTTGATGTCCGCTCCGGGTTGGGAGGCGCTGTAGCGGAAGTCGGGCGGCAGGTCGAGCCTGGTCAGGATGGTCTGAAGCGGCTGCCCCCAGAATACCCGGCCCTTGCCGAGGGCCCGCTCCGTCACGCTGGTCCCGTCCAGATTGCCCCAGATTTGTTCCACCAGCCGGCGGAACTCATCATCGGCCTGCGGATAGCCTTCCAGACCCGCGGGCCGCTGGGGCCTGGCCCCCACCAGCCACATCCCCTGCTCGACCAGGTCCCGGAGTTTGCGCAGCAGCTCCACCGTCATGACGCCTTCGTTGCGAAGGACCAGGAGGCGGTAACTCATGCCGTCCGGCAGAACGATGCGGCCGTTCTCGAGGCGCACGCGTTTCAGGATGGCTTCGCGGTCGGCAACGTCCCAGTCGTAACCCTCGGGTGGCGGCGGATCCCATTGCGTGCGGCCAGGCGCAGCTAGGGGCGCCGTCTCGCCTTCCAGGTAGAGAATGTCGGCCACGAACAGTCCCTGCTGCAACATGTACTGGCAGCGGGCGACGTACTCCAGCCAAGCGCGGCCCTGCTCGAACCAGGTGTTGGTGCGGTCGAAATGGAATCCCCAGGGCCCCATGGTCATGCCAGGCACTGCACTGGGATGCGGCTGGTGGGCGTAGCGGTGAAAGATGTATCGGTTGATGCCTTGGGCGAACATCCAGTCCCCCAGCGGCTTCATCGAGTAAGGGTGCTCCTGCCACTTGGAAAACTGCGGCGCGCCGGTGAACGACTCGGCGCCGATGACGCGCTTGCCGTAGACGTGACCGACCGACGCCGCCAGCTTTACGCTGCGGTGATTGCCGCGGGCGATCCAGAACTCGCCCATGGGAACGTCCACCCGCGAGCCGATCTGCACCTCGTCGAAGGGGCCGCCGTCGTAAGGCTCGGTGTAAGCCCTCAGGCCATGCTGGCGGCATAGTTCGGCGAAGCGGCCGTAGTAGTAGTCGGCCATCATGTCGGCTTGGGTGCGCCGGAGGTCCCAGAGGAACCGCTCTGTGATCTCCGGGCTCCCCACGATCCGCCCGGTCATCGCAGGCAGGTACTTGCGGAGGTCGTAGCCGCGGCGTCGCTGGAACTCCTGCGGGAACTCCGTGGTCCAGTTTTGGAATCCCACCTCGTAGCTGTCAATCAGCGCGCCGGCCAGCCCCTTGGCGGCCAGGGGTTTGAGCGCCGGCAGGAGCTTGCCGAAGAATTGCTGGAAGTGGTGGTCCATGGCCGCCCGGCTGTACTTGTCGCACTCCAGGCCCAGGCCGCCATCGGGCGCCGGGTGGTTCTGAGTCCCGATGGGCGTGTAGCCTATGCGAAGGATCGTCCACTCACCCGGCGGCGCGTCCCAGGTGAGCCGTCCCTGCGAATCCTTGTGGGAGGTCAGATCGAGCACCATGGCCGGATCGAGCGCCTCCGTGGAGGGCCCGGCCTCTCCCAGAAAGGTTCCCGGCGCGCCGGTGAAGTTCGATTTGGTCGGCCAGTCGGCCAGGCGTGGAGCGCCCGAAAGTTGCAGCAAGGTCACGCGGCGAGGTTGGGGAAAGACGATGCGGAAGAAGCGCGCGCGAACGGCCGGGAAATTGACGCCCGCGGGCGCCTCGCCTGCCCGGATGCCACCCGGCCAGTTGAACTCCGCCACCCGCCGGAAGCTGGCGCCGTCGTCGGATACTTCGAGCGCCGGCCGTGCCAGTGCAAAGCCCGGGCGGAAGCTGGCGCCGGGGCCGAGCGCGCCGGTCCACAAAGTTAACGAGCGTGCCTGGAAAGGCTCGCGGAACTCGATCTGGAGCCACGCGGGCTGACCTTCCACCAGCGGGCGAAGCTCGAGCCCGGGAGCGAGACCTGCCGAGAGGATTCTGGTGTCCACCGGGCCGCTGCTCGATGTGATTCTAACCACCAGGTCAGGAAGGTTCGCGTTTTCGCCCGGCAGGGAAGGGAAGGCCAGGACGAAAGCATCGCGGTAAAAACCGAGCCGGGTGAAAGGCTGGGGCAGGGTGATCTCCACGCGCCGGCCGCCGCGGACGTAGGTCTCGCTCCAGACCATTTGTTGCATGGCCAGCTCGGGAGGAATCCACGGGCCGCCGCTCGAGGACCATCCGGGGCAGTTGTGCATTTCGAACGCCAGACCCAGCCGTTGGGCCTCGCGCGCGGCATGCTCGAGCAGCATCAGGTGCTTGGCGCTGCCGTATTCGACCGGCCCTTTGGGAATGCCCGTACCCACTTGGAAGATCTGGAAGCCGCCGACGCCCACCCTGGCCATGGCCTCCAGGTCCCGCGTGATGCCGTCCGCCGTGATGTTGCCGTTCATCCAGTGCCACCACGTGTACGGCCGCGCCCAGGCAGGTGGTTTGCGGAAACCTTCGTCCAGCGGCGTTTCGGCGGCCGTTGCAGGCCATGTCGGCGTCGCCGCAGCCAGCGCCCACGTCTTCAGGAACCTCCTGCGGTTCACCGCTACCTCCTAAAAGTAGAACTTCAAGGCGGCCTGGATCCTGCGTGCGTCACGAGCCGCAGTGTATTCGCCAAAGCGCGCGTTCACCTGCCGGCCCTGGGCGTCGAACCGCGCCGAGGTGTTCACCGCCGAAAACTGCGTGTGATTAAATGCATTGTACATCTCCCAGCGGAATTGCAGACGGCGCTCACTTTCGCCGAACCGGAAATTCTTGAACACGGAAATGTCCCAGTTGTTGATGCCCGGCCCGCGGATGGGATCCTTGGGCGCGTTGCCGATGCCAAAGGTGGCCGGGTCGGGCGGCCGCACAACCTCCGTGCGGAAGTGGCGGTAAATGGTTCTTTCCGACTTGGGCAAGTTCGGGTTGCCGGTCAGGTCCACCCGGCTGTCAACGCCCGCGCCCGAGGCCCCGGTAATGTCGGTCGCCACTACGAAGCTATAGCCGATTCCGGTAGGGGCGCCACTGATGAAGGAAGTGATACACGAAACTTCCCAGCCGTTGGTCACCCACTGCACGGGCGTTCGTCCCTTCACGAAGTCCGGTAACTTGTAATCGTAGAATATCGCCACATTATGCGTCCGGTCGAAGCCCGCCTTGCCGTAGTTGCGCATGCGGAAGTTCAGGAACGGGTTCACCGCGCTGGTGTTTCCGTCCACGAGATCCATGGCCTTCGACCAGGTCCAGGTGAACCCGTAAGTCAACCTCTTCCCGAAACGCCGGTTGACTTGGGTCTGCATGGAGTGGTAGTTAGAGGTGGAGGCAAATTCGTAGTAAGTGATATCGGCATAGCCTCTGATGGGCCGCAGGAAGTTAACCGGCAGCGGCCGGTTGCCGGTGAGCGTCGGGTCGATGCTGGAGGGCTTGAAATTGGTGCCGTACGGCGTCGCATTGAGGCTCCGCACTTGCAGCAGGTGACGCCCCACCGAGCCCACGTAAGCCACATCGAACACAGTGCCGAACCCGATGTCACGCTGGATTCCGAAGCTCCAGTTGTAAACCGTGGGGGGACTGAACGATTTCTGAATCCCGGAGACGCCCGCTGGACTCAGGCTCAACGGGGTGGCCAGCAGGTCCTTGATCGTGGTGTAGTAGGCGGTGGCGGTGTTCACCAGAGGCGGCAATTGTACGAACTGCAATACGATGTCGTCGTTGAAGCGGTCCGGGAAAATGCCGAAGCCCCCGCGCACCGCGGTCTTGCCGTCGCCGAAGATATCCCAGGCAAATCCGAAGCGGGGCGCCACTTGAATGGCGGGGGTGTCGAGGATACGCTCCCGGAAAATCCGCATGCCGTTGTAGATGTCGCCCGACCCCAGGGCGAAGGTGCCGATCTTGACCTCGGGCACCAGCTCCCCGGTCAGGGGGTTGCGCCCCATGCGCGGGCTGGTGGGGGTCGCCCGGTATGGCTCGATCAGCAGCGGCGCCTTCTCAGGCTTGTAATCGCTGAGCCAGAAGGCCGCCAACTGATCCCGCGCGCTCCAGGTGGGCACGATCCGGTAAAAGCGCACTCCGATATCGAAAGTCAGCCGCCGGTGCGCGCGCCAGTTGTCCTGCACGTACCACTCGATGTTGGAATAACGGGCGTGCGCGTGCGGATGCTTGTCGGCCTCCGTGTAGCTGTTGACGTAACCCATCAAGCAGTTGGCATACGCGTAGTTGGCGTCGAACGGGTTGTTGACATTGCGCCCGAAGTCAAACGTGCCGTTGAACGCCGATGCCCGCGCCGCGTTCCGGGTAGTTCGCTCGATATAAAAGCCCCCTTTCAGGTTGTGCGGCCCGCGGATGTGCGAAAGGTTGTCCGACCAGTTCCAGATGTTGTTCGTCCCGAAGAATGGGAACCGCTGCTCGATGTAGAGCTGCGGCGCATTCTGTACCCCGCCGAAGGTGGCGTTGGGAATCAGGTTGTAAGGGTTGATCTCGGGATGGAACTGTGGCAGATCCAAGCCCAGCTTCCGCCGATCGTTGCGATCGAGACCCTCCTGGTTTAACGGATTGACCGTCTGCAAGGCGCGGTTCACGCCGAAAGTGAACTCATTCACCAGGGTCGGATTGAAGGTGTGGATGAGGGTAGCCACCAGCCCCTTGCTGCGAATCTCGTACTTGATGGGCAACTGCGGCCAGCTCGAAGAAGCTAGCACAAAAGCAAAATCGCCTTTGTAAGCCTCATAGTTCTCGATCCCCCGGGCGTAGAAGATTGTCCTGGGCGCCACGTTCCAGTCCACGCGCAAGATCTCTTCCCGCCGGGGCTGGTCTACCGTGCTCTGGAAGACCGAATTGAACGTGTAATTGGGGTCGAAGGTGTTGGGTAGCGGGAAAACCTTCAACAGCCCCTGCCCGTTCTTGTCAATCCGGCTAGCGGGCACGATGTTGCCGGGAAACGGCTGCCGGTTATTCAGCGGATCCAGGATAGGGATTAGCTGGCGGTTGGTATCGAAGGTCTGCGAAAAATCACCGCGGCGTTCCAGTTCCGTGGGGAAGGTGCGGCGCGCCTGCGCCGTGGGATACTTGCGCGGCAAAAATTCCTGCGACCAGAAAAAGAAAAGCTTGTCCCGGTTCCTGTTGATGCTCGGTATGAGCAGGGGCCCGCCCAGAAAGTAACCCGGGTACTCGAAGCGGTAACGTGGTCGGGGCAGGCCGTCGCGGTTGTTGAAGAACTCATTGGCGTTGAACATCTCGTGGCGCTTGAAGTAAAACGCGCCACCATGGAACTCGCGGGTGCCGCTCTTTATGACGGCGTTGATCGTGCCGCCAGAACTGCGGCCGTACTCCGCCTGATAGTTGGTGAGCAGCACCTTTACTTCCGCTATCGCGTCCAGCCCCGGCGCTAAATAGGGCCCGAGCATGGACCCAGTGTCCAGATTCGATACACCGTCGAGAGTCAGATTGGTGGTCCCCTGGCGGCCGCCGTTCACGTAAATGCCCACCAGGTTGTTCCATCCCGGCGCCTCACGATTAGCGGTGTCCACCACGCCCGGCAGCAGCCGCAACAGACCCATGTAATCGCGGCCTTTCAGCGGCAGCTCCTGGATCTGGGAAGTGCTGATCAGCCCGGAGCGCTCCGAGCTTTGCACTTGGAGCCGCGCCGCCTCGGCCGTCACCGATACGGTCTGCGTCAGCTCGCCCAGCTCCAGGTTGATCTGCCTGAGCACCACCCGCTCGGTGGCCGTCAGTACGATGTCTCGCTGCTCGTACTTCTTGAATCCGGGCACCGTGACGGCGATGGCGTAGCTACCCGGCAGGATTTGGGTGAACACAAAGTTGCCCAGCCCGTCCGTGCTCGTCTCTCGCGTTTGCCCGGTCCCCGTGTTGGTCAGCTCGACCTTGGCGTTAGGAACGGGCGTGCCAGCCGGGTCCTGCACGTTGCCCGAAATCTGTCCCGTGAGCCCCTGACCGTGAAGCCAAAAGGCGCCCAAAAACAGCCAGCAAAGCAGAACGCATTCACCCTTTCGCATTTTTCTCCCCCTTTTCAAATTTCAAAATGCCAGACGCAGCGCCAGTTGGACGTTGCGCGGATCGTTAGCTTGCGATGGTGAAACCGTGCCGAAGGCGGCCGAACCCAGCGTGGTGTTGGGCGCGCCGAACCACGGCGTGTTGAAAAGATTGAACGATTCGGCGCGGAATTGCAGCCGCAGGCTCTCGGCCAAGAAGAAGGTCTTGAAGACCGAGAAATCCACCAGCCCCGGCCGCCGCGTACGGATGTTCGGGAACCGCGTGCTCAAGGTGCGCAGCGTGAACGGCGCCTGCACCAGGAAGGCGACCGGCTCGTCCGGGCTGACGCAGTTCTGCCGGACTCCCGCTTGCGTCAGCGTGCAGGTATTGAACCAGCGGTTCCGGTTTTGCACGTTGCCTGGCAGCTTGGGATTAACGCCCGTAGAAACCGCTCCGCCCGGGGTAGCTACGGGCAAGCCGGATTGCAGCGTCGCAATGCCGTTGATCTGCCAGCCTCCGAAGATTTGGCGCACGGCGCCGCGTGCGTTTTTCGCGAAGGGCAGCTCATAGCCCCAACTGATGACGGCCCGGTGTGGTGCGTCCACCGCGGTCAGCACCTTTGCCGTATCCTCGAACCGGTCCTGCGCGTTCAGGTACCCCACCGCCTCGATGTTCTTGGAGACGGTGTAGCTGGCAAGCAGGTGCAAGCCGTGGGAGAGCCGCTTTTCCACCTTGAGTTGCATGCTGTCGTACCAGGCCTTGCCGATCGAATGCCGCGCTTCGGTGATGTCATTGAAGTGCGGGAAGGGTCGTAGCAATTGCTGGCGGGGGATGGTGGGGCCGTTGAAAGCCGTGCCCGGTAACAGACCCTGGAAGGGGTTGGGCACCGCAGTCAATAGGGCCGAACCCAACGCCAGCTTGTCAGCCGGCACCGCGTTGATGCCCTTGGCCGTTTGTAGCATCCGCGTGCGCGAGCCCACGTAAGAAATGTCCACCAGCACCCGCCCAGGCAGCTCCTGCTGAAAGCCGAACGAGTACTGGTGCACGTAGGGGATCACGCGCTGCGGATAGCCATACGTGAAGCTCAAACCCAGCATCGTGGCGAGGCCCAGAGAGCGGCCGTAAGGCTGCTTGATCCCGTCCGGATAAGGGTTGCTCCAACGGCCGGAAGGCGTAATGCCGCCGTCCACCGAAGATACGTACGGGGTCTCGATGCTGAAGCCGTTGTTGTAGCCAGTATCGAAGGTGGGCAGGTAGTAAAGCCCGTAGCCGGCGCGTAGCACCGTGGCGCGCCTCAGCTGGTAGGCCACGCCCACCCGCGGCTGCCAGTTATTCAGATCGCGCTTGAAGGGCAGGCGGTTCTTGGAATCGGTGAACAGCAGCCCGCCTTTCAAATCGAGCCCGGAGACCTTCAGGGGGCTGGGTGCGCTGGCGTCGAAACCGCGGTTCTGGCGATCGAACCGCTCGCTCAGCGGCGATTCGTAATCCCACCGCAGCCCGAGATTCAGCGTCAGCCGACTCGTCACCCGCCAGTCGTCCTGCAAAAACACGACGTAATAGCGGTTGCCGTAAGCCGGCTCCGCGTTGATGGGCACCGAACCGCTGGCCGGAATGCCCAGCAGCAGCGAGGCAAAGGCGTTACCCGCGGCCGCTTCCGCCCGCAGCGCGTCACGCTGCGTATAGCCTTTGGTGAAGCTGAAACTGCCGAACGAGGACGTCGGCAGCGCCTGGTTGTTGAACATCACGCGCGCTTCCGCGCCGAATTTCACCGCGTGCCGCGCGATGACCTTGTTGATGGTCTCACTCACCGACCAGGTATCGGAGAACGTGAACTCGCTGCCAATCGAGCGTGGCGGCCCGAAGGTCGTATAGTCGGTGTAGGCCACTCGCGGGAAAAACTTGCGCGGCAACTGGGCCACGGTAGCGGCGGGGAAGCCCAGTTGGGTGGGATCGAAGCCGTCGCCGTACTGCGCGATGGCGAACTGGTGCCGGATATAGCCCGCGCGGAAGTTCAACACCAGCGTGGGCGAAACCGTCGAAGTCAAATCGAAGTTGCCGCCTTGATTGGTCCGCCAGTGCCCGTACCATGGAGAAGCCTCATGACGGAACCCCGCATCGGAGTTCAACTCGTGCCGATTGCCGCGAACATAGCGTGAGAAGAAACGATGCTTGGCGCCCAGATTCTGATCCACGCGAATGATGTGCTGATCGTACTCGTCCGTGCGCGGGTTCGGGCTGGAAATTAGGTTGAAGAAGCCTCTGGCGTCCCCAGGCTGGTTGGGCAAAGGAATCCAGTCGAGCATTTTCACCGAGACCGGATCGAAGCGGTTCGTGGGCACCCGGTTGCCGGGGAAGGGCTGCCGGATGTACGCGCTGCCCACCTGCTGGGTGGTCGACGGATCATAGATGATGATGGGCTGCAAGTTAGCCTGAACCGTCTTGGAAAAATCCCCTGCGCGCTGCTCCAGAGTAGGAACGGTGTAAGTCTGCGGGTAAGGAATGCTGCTCTTGATTTTTTCCCACGAGTACATGAAGAAGGTCTTGTTCCGCCCGTCGTAAATGCGCGGCAGGTAGACCGGCCCGTCGAACTCCAGCCCCGGCTGCGCCCAGCGGAATGCGCTCTTGCGCGCGCCCGCCATGTTCGATTCGAAGCTATTGGCGTTCAGCTTGTCGTGCCGGAAGTAATGGTAGAGCACACCGTGCAGCCGGTTCGTTCCGCTCTTCAGACTCACGTTGAGCACGCCCCCACCCGTCCTGCCGTACTGAGCGTCATAGGTATTGGTTTGCACTTTGAACTCTTCCGTGGCATCGGGCGAAGGAACGAAACTCAAATTCGAGGGCTGGGTGGTTTCCGTGTTGGTGTTGGGGACGCCATCCAACAGGAACTCGTTGGTGAACTGCCTTCCCCCGTTCATCGAAAAGCTGTCCATGCCCCCGTTGTCGAACGGGCGATTGGAGCGGCTGGCCAGCGATGGGGTGTACTGCACGCCGGTGGCCACCACCGCCAGCATGAACGGGTTGCGCCCAAGTAAGGGCAGGTCTGCTACCTTGCGGGAATCCACCACCTGGCCCTTGGTGGCAGTTGTGGTCTCGAGCAGCTCGACTTCGCCCAGCACGGTGACTTGCTCGGTCACCCCGCCCAGCTCTAACTGGAAGTCCACGCGCAGGCGGTCGCCCACGCGCAACTCGACCTTCTCGCGCACGGCGCGTTTAAATCCTTCCAGCGATGCGCTGATCTGGTAGGTTCCGGTGGGCACGAAAGGCAGCACGTAGAGGCCGCTCTCGTTGGTCTGCGTGCTGACGACCGCGCCCGTTTCCAAGTTTTTGGCTTCGATGCGCACGTTGGGGATGACGGCGCCCTGCGGGTCCGTCACCGTCCCTGTGATCGTAGCGCGAAACTCCTGCGCCAGCGCCAGGCTGGCGAGGCAAACCACCCCAACCGTGATCCACCACCGAGATGCTTTCATGGTCCGTCCCTTGCTGTGGCTCGCCCGCGACCGCGAGCCTGGCTGTTCCCTTTCCGTTTGCCGGAGCCCCGGGCCCGGCGTGGACTGCACCCTGAGGGCTCGCGCGAGCCCTCATTCGGTATGGAATCTACATCTTCTGGAGACCAGCGTCAAGGCTGTGCAAAGGCCCGGGCCCTTTTTGAGGCACTGGCGAGCGCCGCTGGGGGCTCGGCGGCAGATCGGGCGGGCTAAACCCGCGGCTCGCGTGCTTGCCGGGGGGCCGAGGCAGGCGGCTCCGCAGGGCGGCGCACGTTCACGCTGTTCCCGTGCAACGGGCCCGGCCGTTACGGCCACCGGGCGCGGATGGCCTGCGTCCTGGCCGTTCCACGGGCCTGCGCTCACTTGCCGATGCAAAAGGTAGAGAAGATGCGGGTGAGGATGTCCTCAGCCGTGGTGGCGCCGGTCAACTCATCCAGAGCCTGCAAGGCGGCGTAAAGATCGAGCAGTAGCATTTCGTGGGGAACGCTGTCCACGGCGTGGCGTGCTTTCTCCAGAGCGGCGAGTGCGTTGCGCAGCAGCTTTTCGTGCCGTGCATTGGTGATGAAGCCGGGCGGGATCTCCGCGCCGCCGGGCACCACGGCGTCCAAGATCTTGCCGCGCAGCTCGGGAATTCCTTGCCCGGTCAGGGCCGAGACGACCGCATCGAGTTCGTTCAGTACGGCCCGGCGCGGCAGGTCCGCCTTGTTGCCCACGACCAGGAAAGGGCCCTGCTGCCGGGCGCGCTCGATCAGCTCGCGGTCGGCCGCAGTCACGGGTTCCGAGAGATCCACGGCCACCAAGGTGAGATCTGCGTCAGCCATC